>WSZT01000107.1 GCA_013139985.1 Candidatus Methanophagales archaeon
ATTTTTATGCGATCGAAGCGAAACTGAAATCGAAAGCAGCAGCAATAAAAACGAGGCGGTTGCAGCACAGGAAGAAATATTTCGTCGATGGCGTTGAGGTAGAGGTGGTTCATCCGATAGATAACACGGAGTTCTGTGCTAATTGCTCGCGGTTACGAATTACTTCTGACGCTAAGATAAAGCCATGCTTGTTGAGGGATGATAATCTAGTTCCGATAGATAGTCTGGATGAGGAACAGATAGCGAGCAAATTGAAATTGGCAATGCAGTATAGAGCGCCATTTTATGGTAAACGACACCCTAGACGATAACTTGACATTGTCCGATTAACCGCAGAGTTCACCGAGAGCATGTAAATAAAATTAACTCACATGAAGACTAGCAGTATATCTTCAAGCACGGTGATTTTTATCTAAGATGGTGGGTATTTCACTTATACTCTTGACAATGTAGTCAGGTGAAATTGATGATTGTTCGAGCTCACACATTTTTGTGGCGCCTGTTAACACTAAAGCGGTCTTCATAGCACCGTTAATCCCTATCTGAATATCTGTGTCGAGTCTATCGCCGACCATAAGTATCTCCTCTGGCGCAACTTTCAATTCGTTTACTAAAAGATCACAGATGAATGTGCTGGGTTTACCGGTAACAATCGCTTTTGTACCACTTGCTCGTTCAATAGAAGCAACTAATGCGCCTGCGCCTGGTTTCACCTGCTCAGTTGTGATTAAAAAAGGATCGTTATTTGTTGCTATGAACGCAGCGCCGGCTAAAATGAAGGTTAACGCTTTGGCCATTTTGCTATACGAGAACTCGTTATCAAGACCGACAAGTACAATATTGCAATCTTCCTCACACAATTGTATATCCTGTTCTACGAGTTCTTTCTTCAACCCGTTCTCGCCTATCACGTAAACCCTGCTATCGCCGTATTTCTGCTTGATGTATTTCGCGGATGCATATCCCGAGGTGATAACTTGGTATTTACTACAAGAGATGCCAAAACGCTCTAACTTATCGATATAATCCGCTCTTGAACGTGTGGAGTTATTCGTAAGAAAGAGTACTTTATAGCTCTTAGCTAAAAGCGCTATTACTTTATCTGCGTCATCAATGATATTATCGCCGTGGTATACTGTGCCATCCAGATCTATAACAATAGCTTTACATTCCATTTTCCGTCTCATTAATTAATCTCAAACTTAGTTTTTTATGTAAATAGAATCATATAGTAATTAGGGGAGGGAGAGAAAAGGAAGATGAATGTCCATAAAGCTTTTTTCAATGATATAGAAGCCTTAGCGAAACTGTATGCCGATGAAGCTGAGACGGTAAAGAGGAAGAAGAAAGCAATAGTAGTAAGGAAATTGCCAATGCTTCCACCTGTAGATTGTGAACATCTAAACACGATTCTGATCTGTCCTCACCCCGGGGAGAGAGTCTTGATCATGAGAGAGACTGAATTCGGGAAACGGAAAGGAAATGGCCACAAAAAATTTAGATAAGATACTCTCTATAATCCTCATCCTCTCTATAATAACTGCGTTAGCAATGGTGATCTACGTAATTGTGACACCTAAGAGGGGTGAGGAATTCACCGAGTTCTACATCCTTGGCACTGGTGGTAAAGCGGCAGACTATCCTGCAAACCTTGCCATTGGCGAAAAAGGGGAGGTGATAGTTGGTGTTGTCAATCACGAGTATGAAGACGTTTCATACCTCTTTAGGGTGGAGATAGAGAACAGAAGTATAGGCGAGAAAGGGTTACAACTGGTACATAACGAAACGCAGGAGTTTCCGTTCCTGTTTACCGCAGAGGAAGTAGGCAGGAAGAAGCTGGAATTTAAACTATTCAAAGAGAACATAACGAACGAATCCTATCGCGACCTCCATCTATGGCTGGATATTAACGCACTGTAGAATCCCAAAATTATTCCGGCAAGAAGTTTAGTTAGCTTCACCTCTACTTATGGTGAGGCTAACAAACAGACAAAAAGATCAAATGGGCAGTTGAGCGGATAATCAACAAAGGTGAAAGCATAGAGTTGGTTGCAGCGATATACGTATGGTGTCTCCAGGAGAAGTTTTTAAACGTGCAGAATGAATAGTAAGCGAAATAATATTAGGACTCTACTACTGGAAGGGGCTTAAATCTCAGCAATCCACCCACACCGCCAAGTTCCGCTAATATTGGATTATCTTCCACAAACTCAACCTTTGTGTCCGTTCTTTCGGCAAACTCGATGAGTTCTTCGATAACATCAACCTCCGATGTTCTGCTGCCGCAATACGGACATTTGTCCTTTACTCCAGAATCAACAGTCTGGCATTTCTCACAAATCCAGCCCCTTATTTTATATCCTTTACTTACTAACAGCAACTCTATCTGACCATTTATTACCGCTTCCCCTGTCTCTTTTAGACCATGGACGGCGAGACCGTTTCTCAGTATTTCATCCCTCAATCTGCTTACATTTTGCTCGCTTGTTTCTTTTTCAGCATCTAATGCGATTTCCTCCGCCTTCGAGACAAGCCTACCTTCTGCCTCGTCAAAAGCCATATCAATTATAGCCACAATCTCAGACTTGATATGAGGTGGCAGGATATTTTTGAATAATAATTTTGCATTGCCAGAACCAGCAATAATTAGTTTTACTACCTCATCCTGCAAGAACAATTTCTCCACATCTTCTGCGACATCCTTAAGGAAATGATCAATAGCACCCTTTCTTAGTCTCTGAAAACGTGCCTGCGACATCCCACCTTTTTTGTGCTTGTTTATAATATCAGTTGCATATCTCTTTTTATAGCCAACTTTGCCGGAGGAGACAACATATATTTTTGCTCTCTGGCTATCTAGAAGAACAAGTCCAAATGCTTCATATTCATCCACCAGTCGCGCAAGAGGTCTGATATATGGAGATGTATCCACAATCAGCAGGTTTTCAACGGGCATCCCCAATTTGTAAGCTTTAAAAAAGTTGTGAATATTAGATGCGAAAATAGCATGTCCCTGCTGCCCTTTTTCTCTTTCGTTTTTGTTCAAATATTCCTCTATCATTTGCATTGCCTTTTCGAAATTCTCTGACAATTCCTTATCTCCTTTCAGAACAGATTTGCAAGTGTTTCTCCTTCTTCTTACAAATTTAGTGTCCAAGCTAGCGATGTCCAGATAAAGGCTGATAAACGAATCCCGGTTTTCAGTATCATAAACCTCTGAGAGCTCTTTGATGTCCCTATTTTTTAGATCGGTGAGCATATGTCTAATAATAGTCGTTTGAGTATATATTTTATATTAAAATAAAATAAAAAATTGCGGGCATTATCCTTGTTCCCTGTGAAATCACTATACCTTTAAGTTTTACCGCAGAGTGCTCGGAGAACGCAGAGGAATTAGAAAACCAAAGCGTGGATTGGAACGCTCTTAAACTCTACGCCCTCGGCGATCTCCGCGGTGATAAATCGCAGACTAAGGAGAAGGCGATTACTCGCCCCTCCTCGTCTTAGAACGGATATTTGATTGCATACGAACGATGTTCGTATATCATTTAAAGCACCAAAAAATAAATGGAGCTATTTGTTTTAGTTCTAAGTGCTTTTCATTCGTATTCGGTTAAGCCCACTTTGACTTAAGTTATATATAATTCTGAAATCCAGGGTAGTTTCATGTATCATTTAGACCCATTATCCACCCCACCATTTCCAATTTGATCTATTGTTACGATGTAACACGTTAAATACTCCTTGTATTTGGCCTGAAGCCATCTACAAGTGGCTTTTTCTCATTTTAATAGCTAATTCGTGCACTTTCCCAAAGTCCTTATCCTTCTACGGATTAAAAAAAGTTATTTCCTCCTTTTTTCCATCCAAGCAAACCTTAAAAATGTCTAATACATCCCTGCCAAGAATAGAATTTACGGGGCTTTCTTTTGGCAAATCTGAACATATTATCGACAATTCGAGTTCTTTATCGAGTATAATTACCTTTGCTTTATACAAAGGCATCAAAGAAACGCCACTCGCGATTGCGATTGGAACGTGTCCTTTAAGTGTAAGCTCAAGTTCGCTGGCAATTTTTTGAGGAACTAAGGTTTTTGATGCTGCAAAATCTATGTGAGCATTTAGTGATATTTTACCTGCCTTACCTTTAATTACAATTGGGATTAACGGGAGACCGTTTTGATAAGCAAATTTCATAATATGTAACCACAGGTTGGATTTTTTCCGATCCTTCTGAAATAGAACGTTTTTTCTGGGTATTTCTTCTCAGCCGCTTTTAGTGTTTGATCAATAGTATCCCCAATTGCTACTAATTCTTTTTCACAAAAAGCAACTATTTTCCCTAAATATTCCCTCTCGAGGTTCTCTTTATTCTCCTGATATGCTTCTTCGCTTTTGGCTATTTCTTCTTGTAGATTCATAATTGTGAATTGATCTGAATATATAAATAATATCCATTC
>WSZT01000082.1 GCA_013139985.1 Candidatus Methanophagales archaeon
AGAGTGCAGTCAATAAGAATGCCGCTTCGCTTATATTTGTACATAACCATCCTTCCGGCGATCCCACACCTTCTGGGAGCGACCGGGCGATAACGGAGGATCTGGTATATGCGTGCAATCTCGTGCAGATTACCGTCCTTGACCATATTATTATAGGCGATAATGTGTATTTCAGTTTTGCTGATGAAGGTCTGCTTGAAGAATACAACCGGAATTATTTGAGTATAAAAGAGCGGAGGGGGAGACCCAATGAGTGATATAATATAGTTCAGGGCAAAATTTTCTTCTGTACGAGTGGCTCGCATTATTTTAATAGCGCTATTTCTTCTTACCCCATTCACCTTTTAACAGTCTAGTTAAGGTTTCGTCAACTGGCTCATCCGTATGCGTTAGTGCCAGTATGCCTAGCTCTGCCGGATCAATATTGATAAATTCCACGTACTCCTCGGGCGTTAAACTGCTCAGATCAGCCCACGCTTTCTTGAAAAGATACGATTGCCTCGCCCTCTCTTCATCAGGGTTCACGTTTATTTTATGTATAAAAAGGCAGGTCATATAAATAAATATTTTGAAATATTTGTTTAGCTTCAAATACGTAGAATTTATTTTATGCACAAGAAACGAAGTAATGAGTATGGGCACGAATTCATACGACTTCGAATTAGACAAGATAAAGGAATTGATAAAGAATAGGGACGCGAGAAGGGTTGGTCTGCAGCTCCCGGAAGGTCTCAAAACAGTGGCAATCGAGATAGCTTCCGAGATTACGAAAGATACCGGAGCGGAAGTGATAATATCCGGGTCTTCATGTTACGGTGCCTGTGATGTGGACGAGAAGCTGGAGCGGATAGTGGACCTACTTTTCCATTTTGGGCATAGTGACACTTTTTCTTTTAAAAAAAGAAAACCTGTACTAAAAGAAAAAGTCAAAAGAAAAGTTTTTTTCATAGAACTCAGGAGCAATGTTGGGATTAAGTCCGTGCTGGAGAAAGCCATACCAGAACTAAAAGGTGATTGTGTTGGATTAGTCGCGACAGTGCAGCATGTTCATGCATTGGAAGAAGCGAAAATATTGCTTGCTCATGCGGGAAAGAGAACGGTGATAGGGAAATCGAAGAACCTGAAATACGATGGGCAGGTACTGGGCTGCGATTTCTCTTCCGTTACGGTCCCCTGTGACGAGATTTTATTTTTAGGTAGTGGGAGTTTCCATCCAATTGGACTAGCGTTATATGAGGGTAAGCGAGTAATAGCCGCTGATCCTTTCACCATGCAAATAAATATACACGAGCCGGATGAACAGAGGAAGAAGCGGTATATCGCGATAGGGCGAGCACTGGATGCAAAGTCGGTTGGGATTTTGATAGGGCAGAAATGCGGTCAGATCAAGCTTAACGAAGCGACTGCGTTGAGACGAAAAGCGGTACATAAAGGGTTAGATGCATATTTAATCGCGATGGAAGAGATAACAGAGGCTAATTTGCTGGGATTTAAGGTGGACGCATTTGTGAATACTGCATGTCCGCGATTAGCAGAGGATTTCGTTCAGTTTAAGAAGCCGGTTATTTCTGCTACGGAGTTTGAGGTGGTTCTTGGCGAAAGGGATTGGAAAGATTTATGGCAGTAGATTAAATGTTAATAAAAAAATGAAATTGGGTGTCATTGGCGGGACAAGTTTATTTGGCACGAAGCTACTTGAAGGTGCAAAAGAGAAGGAGGTGGAGACAAAGTATGGCAACACTTATCTGCTCGTTACTGACGAGCTTGTCTTCATCCCAAGACATGGTAAAGCGACAAATATCCCACCGCACCGGATAAATTATAGAGCGAATTTAGCGTCATTTAAGCTGCTGGGCGTAGAGAAGGTTATAGGAGCTACTTCTGTTGGTAGTCTAAAGCGTGCTATAACACCCCGATCATTAGTTGTCCCCCATGACTACATCTGTCTGTACAATATACCGACTGTGTATGATGACGAGATTGTGCATGTTACACCGGGCTTGGATGATGGGTTGCGGCGTACGATAATAGAAGTGGCAAACAAATTGGACATGGCGATCTTTGAGCAGGGTGTTTATTTCCAGACAGTGGCCCCGAGACTCGAGACGAAAGCGGAGATAAACTTCATGAGAAACTATGCAGATGTTGTGGGTATGAACATGGCTTCAGAAGCTACACTTGCAACGGAGTTAGGGCTCCGATACGCAGATATAAGCACTGTGGACAATTATGCACATGGTATAATCGAGGCGGAAGTGTTGGACTATAAAAAGATAGTAGAAGATGCATCTAAAAGCAGGGTAGATTTGGAAAAGGTGCTTATAAAGTTGATAGAAGTGATCGAATAAACGTAAAATGGTAATTGTTTAGCGAACCACAAGATTACACGGATTTATTTATTTTTCATCTGCGTTAATCAGTGTTAATCTGAGTCTATAGACTTTTTATAGGTCTTTTCTTTCGCTGGGCTATACGTGACCGAATTAGGCTATCAACATGCTACATGATAAAAAAGCACATCTGGCGGGTAAACTATTAATTGTGTGTTACCTTAATCTTGTGGAATCTCGTGGTTTTTAAAATCCGCTATGCAAATACAAGAAAGTCATGGCAAAAAAAATAATATACTTTGTACACAATGATATTAAATGGAGAAAAGCGTCGATGGTCTAGAGGCATGACTTAGGCCTTCCAAGCCTAAAGCCCGGGTTCAAATCCCGGTCGACGCATTTAAGAAGAAGTGCTTTTGCAATTCCGAAAGAAGTTAATATTGTATCTCCTCCACATCGTGATCATCATGCTCGCTCGTCAGGCAGTTCTCACATAGGCATATGTCCTCTCCTGCTTCCTCTGAGCATTCGATGCAAATCCATGTTGCAACTGTCTTCTTCCCCTTCTCCTTGCACTCTACGCAGTATCGTTTTCTCGTCTTACTCTTGGCAGAGATGCGAGGGTAATTGACCCCGCTCTCTGGCCCCACAATCTCTTCCAATGTGATAACATGCTGGATATTATCGCCGAAATCATACACGTACTCTAACTTGTCCCCTTCAAAGAGCCCGAGATCAGCTATTCGCACTTCTGCACCAGTTCCACCGCCATGCGGTTCGATCTCACCAAACCCGTTCATACCACGTGCATGCTCCGGGTAAAATTCGCTCAAATGGTCCCATGTGTCATGGTTGAACGCCTCACGCATGATGCCATCGAAATCAGCAAGAGTCTGTCCACCTTCAATCTCAATACGACGCCAAAGCCCCTTCCGATACTTAAAAGCAGCTTTAAATACATACACTTCATCCATTTTTAATTCGACCACCTCTTTTTATTTTGTAGCGGTTTAACTTATTTTATTAGCGAAATTATGAAGATTCCACTCAAACGTGAATCTTGCATCCAGCATCCTGTATTCATCATCTAAAATCCCAGCACATCCTCGATCCGCCCTAACTCTGCACCTGTTGTCTCATAGCCTGCGATGTATCCCTTTGTGTTCGCGAGCAGAGCGGCACCTATTAAAGGAACACCGAAATTAACACTCCCTATCCCCACCGGGAGCTCGAATTTATCTTCCAAGAATTCTAATTCTGACGGGGTGGCATTCTTATGCACTAAGAGGCCTCTGTTAGTCGCTACCGCAGCCATCCCCACGGTATTTAATCTACCTATCGTGCCTTTATACACCTTTACGTCTAGAGTTCCCTTTATTACTTCTACTGTTTTATTTGATAGCAGAGGATGGACAAGAGCAACAGTATCATTTGCAAGTATTATATTACCCGCAGTGGTCATCCGATCTATGTATGGCAGTCTGCTAATTTTCACCTTTAGCCCTTCTGCAGCTACTAATTCAGCTAAGCTTTCTATCTCGCTATCAAGAGCATAAGAGGAAATGATAAAGCCATTTGAGTTTCCAACAGCGAAACAACCAACTAAAGAGGTTTCTGCTATCGTAGTTCTTATAGATTTTACATGCAACGCTCGCTCTATATCATCCTCTAATCTATCCGAAATCAGCGAAGGCAAAAGAACCACCGATTCCGTGCAGACCGCAAAAAGGCCTATATACGTGCTACCGTCAACACTAACTAACCTTTTTAGCGTGCCTCGCTTTTTCATCACGTTATTCTACAAGCTCAGCCCGGATAATATCTTCTTCTTCTGTTACTTTTACACGTATCTTAGATGGTGGTTTCTGGGAGCCACGCGCCCACACCTTTTCGTTTATTGTTGTACCTATCAGGATATACTCTGATTTCGTGTGTTTCATTAGATATTCCCGTATTAGTGCTATTGCACGGTTGCTCCGCTTCCACCGCGGTGCTTTTTTCACCGCTTTCAACGGAATCGTGTAGATACGTTCTTCTATCCCTTCGCCTACTTCTTCTCCCATGATGAACTACACCTTTAATTTGGTCCTCCGCCAATGCCTTCTTTTTGGATGTGTTGACACTTTCCGGTTCGTTTTAACGATTATCCAAGCAGGAACTCGCCTGTTCTGATTATTAGCCTTTGCGAGCCGGATCTTCTTGCCTATTGTGTTCTTCCCCATTGCCATGATATAAGTACTATCAGCTTTTTATCATATAAATAGCTCTGATTATCACATATGAAATTGGGAGTATCGACAGATTTTAGTGCTGCGCATTCGCTGCCGCGACATACGGGTAAATGTAAGAATCTGCATGGGCATACGTATAAGGTAGATATAGTGGTGGAAGGCGAGAAGAAGAAAGATACAGAATGTGTAGCGGATTTTTCGGAAGTGAAAGCGCTGGTAGAAGAAGTGATTGAGCTTGTAGACCATAAGCACTTAAACGATATAATTGCATATCCAACAAGCGAGAACATAGCTCTGTTTTTAAGAGCTGAGTTTGAGAAGAAGTTTAAAGACTCGAATTTTGGTGTAACATTAGATTCAATAAAGATATGGGAGGGGAAGGACAAGTGGGTGATGGTGGAAGCGGATTAGAACATTTGTAATTGTAATTTAAGATACCGAGCGCAAATAAATAAAGAAACAAAAAAAATGACCGATAAGATTCAGATGAAGACTCCATTAGTGGAGATGGACGGAGACGAGATGACAAGGGTAATGTGGGGTATGGTGAAGGATAAACTTCTGCTCCCGTATATAGACCTCAAAACCGAGTACTATGACCTCGCACTTGAAAAGCGGGACGAGACTGATGACCAAATAACCATAGATGCGGCAGAGGCGATAAAGAGGTATAAAGTGGGTGTTAAGTGCGCTACAATAACACCAAACGCGGCACGAGTCACGGAATACAACCTGAAAGAGCAATGGAAGAGCCCCAATGGCACAATCAGAGCCATACTGGATGGTACTATCTTCAGAACACCCATAATGGCGAAGAACATACAACCTGCGGTAAGAAACTGGACAAAACCAATAATATTGGGTAGGCACGCATACGGCGATGTTTACAAGAACGTTGAATACCGGATTGATAGTCCAGGGAAGGCGGAGCTTGTGGTCTCGACTGAAAATGGTGAGGATGTTAGGCGCACGATACATGAGTTCAATGGACCGGGTATAATACAGGGCATACATAACCTTGACGCATCAATAACTAGCTTTGCCGAAGCTTGTTTCTCTTACGCACTGGACCAGAAAGTGGACCTATGGTTCGCAACAAAGGACACTATATCCAAGACATATGACAATAATTTCAGGGAGATATTCGAGAAGCTATATGAAGAGGAGTACAAGTATAAGTTTGAAGCGGCAGGGATAACTTATTTCTATACGCTAATAGATGATGCGGTAGCAAGGATAATGAGGGCGGAGGGTGGCCTGCTATGGGCGCTGAAGAACTACGATGGCGATGTGATGTCAGATATGCTTGCTGCAGCCTTTGGGAGTTTAGCTATGATGACTTCGGTCTTAGTATCGCCCCATGGCTACTTCGAATTTGAAGCGGCACATGGCACGGTGCAGAAGCACTACTACAAGCATCTCAAGGGTGAGAAGACATCTACCAACTCAGTCGCACTGATATTTGCATGGAGTGGTGCGCTCCGGAAGCGTGGCGAGCTTGACGACACACCAGAGCTTGGCGCATTTGCAGATAAGTTGGATGCTGCTGCTGTGAAGACAATAGAAGACGGCATAATGACTGGTGACTTAGCGAAGCTGGCGGAACCGCCGGCACAGAAGATTGTGTACACGGAAGAGTTCTTGGATGAGGTAGCACGGCGACTTGAGGTGTAGGATAGTTAATCATGTCAGGAATAGAATAGAATAAAGATATTATAGAGATTGATGAAAGCGATTATAACCGGGGGAGCAGGATTCATAGGCTCAAATCTTGCTGAAGTACTGTCACGGGATAATGAAGTCATTATCGTGGACGATTTATCTACAGGAAATGAGGCGAATATCCGCGGTTTTGAGATCGAGTTGGTTAAAGGCAGCGTTACCGATTTAGATTTACTGCGTAAGGTTTTTAAAGGTGCCGATTACGTCTTCCATCAAGCTGCGATACCAAGCGTGCCGAGGAGTATCAAAGACCCGGTAAGTACAAATGAAGCAAATGTGACGGGAACGCTAAATGTCCTCATTGCTGCGCGGGATTGTAGCGTGAAGAAGGTGATTTTTGCATCCTCTAGTTCTGCATATGGCGATACACCCGAACTGCCGAAGAGAGAGGATATGAACCCAAATCCGCTGTCGCCATATGCCGTGACAAAGCTTGTAGGCGAGTATTATTGTAATGTTTTTGATGATGTTTACGACTTGAAAACAGCGGCATTACGATATTTCAACGTTTATGGGCCTAAGCAGGACCCTCACTCAGACTATGCGGCAGTGATACCAAAGTTCATAAAGCGTATTCAGGAAGGAAAGCCACCAATAATCTATGGTGACGGGAATCAAACGCGTGATTTTACCTCTGTTGATGATGTGGTGAGTGCGAATATCCTTGCTGCGGAAAGTGATGCTAAAGGCGTATATAACGTCGCAACGGGAAAGCGAATCACGATAAATGAATTGGCAAGCGTGATAATGGCGATCATGGGACGGGATTTGGATCCGATACATGAAAAGCAGAGGGAAGGAGATGTGCTGCATTCCTTAGGCGATATAACAAAGGCGAAGAAGGATTTCGGTTATGCGCCCGGGGATAAGTTAGAAGCGAATTTGAAAGAGACGGTAAAGTGGTTTCGTGAACTCTATTCTTCAGACGTATTTGTTTAGCTAATTTTTATATTATAACCACAAGATTACACGGATATATATGAGTATGTTATCAATCATTTTTAGGTAAAGATCGGTATAGTTTAAGGGAGCGGAAGAAAGAATGAGCACGGCAAAAGCGGAAGTGCGAAAGTTGCTTGAGCAGATTCCTGATGAATCATCGTTCGAAGACATCCAGTATCATATCTATGTGCGTGAAAAGATTGAGCGAGGTCTGAAAGATATAGAAGAAGGACGTATATTCGACCAGGGCGAGATTGAGCGAAGAATGAGCAAATGGCTCGAAAAGTAAAATGGACCGAGGCTGCATGGAGCGATCTTGAAGTAGTTGCAGACTATATAGCCAGAGATTCGCAACTTTATGCCGCGGCATTTGTTCGTGAGATACGAGATGCAGCACGCTCATTAGCTTACTTGGCCGAGCGAGGGCGTGTAGTGCCCGAGTTTGATGACACGAGTATCCGAGAACTTTTCGTGAGGCATTATCGCCTGATTTATCAGGTGACAAAGCAGGTTGTAGTTATTATCGGTTTTGTCCATGGTGCACGTAATCTGCAAGCTTTATTGGAACGTGAAAGTAACCCTCCTCCTGGAGACATCGGAAAACCTAAGCAATGATTATTTACGTATTTGGGGGAATGAGTAATCACATCTGAAAATTCTCGTACGGAGATTCTTCTGTCATCGTCTTTGTCTGCAGCACCCCACAGCCCTTTTACGATACAAAAAGTCTAAATATACGACCTACAAGCTGTTCTCTCTTTCTCATATAGCCGCCTCAGTGCATCAGCTATATCAGCATAGCAATAATAGTTGGAATGGGATGCTTTGTGCTCATACACAGAAATGATCTTCTTTACCCGTTCTATCGCATAGTCGAGCGTAACCCACCTGAGGTCAACGGAATCCTCTGGCTTGTAGCTGCTATCTTCGATCTTTGTCGTATAGCCCATTTTTTCCAGTTCCATGCTAACTTCTTCGTATGTCATTTCAGCTCGCACATTTGCTAAAATCGAAGGATTGAAATCAAACTTTATATGCTGATTGGACGTTGAAAACAGCATTTCTCGTTCCACGGGGAATATAAGCGCGGGGTTTTTAAATTGATACCCGGTATAAGCATTGTATACGATCTTGAAACTCTTGAAACTCTCGCTTTCGTAATATCGTTGCATATGCTCAAAAGCATCATGCCAGTCTATTTTTATCCGTTCTATTTCTCGGGGGAGATTTTTTTCTGCCATTGAGCCAATTTTGCCAATTTCAAAAGCTTCTTCGTTATCTCATGTTTTATACCGTCTGTAACTAGTGGATGACGGACTCTTCGACGTTGTTGCTTCTTTTTACCCGAGCTGCTTTTCAAATCCTGCCTGTTCAAAATGATGGTCGGTGGTAAACGCTTTAGTGATGCCTTTATCTTGCATCAAAACAAAGCTAATGCAATCTGTCAAGCTCCAATCTTTGTCAGGTCTTCTTTGAAACAATTCCCAGCCGCGGTCAATCAACGCTTCGGTCACATGAGTGACTTCCAAAACACCAAGTTTTTCCGCTTCCCTTATCTTTTCTATCCTGGCTATCGCTAATGGGCGAAGAGGCGTTTTGCTAAACATGTTGCAAGTCTCTATGAGCACAGCATCAGTCGTCATACGCTTCATTTGCTCTAGACGGACGTAAACGTGCTTTGCCCACTGCTGATAATCATCATAGCTGTAGATCAACGCTACCCACCCTGCAGTATCAATAAAGACACTTACTCTTGTTCTCATCCTTCATCGTTCTCTTTTCTATCCCGTAAAGGTAATGGTCATGTTGATATGCAAGATCTGTGGGTGTCTCATCAGGTGGTTCCGGAGCCCAATCATCAACGTGTAAAAATGGGTCAGCGTCAAAGTCAGGTTCTTTTACTTCTGACTCAGACATTACTACTACACTTATAGCATCAGGCATAGTGATGCAGCCCTCCAAAATGACCTTATTGCCTTTTACTGTGCCTCTTGCTATTACCATAGTTAATTAATTACTTTTTGTCAAAATACTTATATACCAATCCAATTACTATTATGGTGGAGGGGTATAGGGAAAGTACATATGCTACAGTATTAAAATAACCGCACATTACCCAAGTGTAATTCGCTAGATAGAGAAAGAGCTTAAGAATGGAGAGAAAATTCCTGAATACCACCTAATGGGAAAAAAAGAGATTTTGGATCTCTTTGATTTCGAAAACTTTGAGGATGGAGAGGAAAGGAGTGTGTACTATAACAAGTAAAATCTTCGGCTTTAATCCGCAGCAATTATTAGAACATTTA
Source organism: Candidatus Methanophagales archaeon (assembly GCA_013139985.1). Classification (GTDB taxonomy): domain Archaea; phylum Halobacteriota; class Syntropharchaeia; order Alkanophagales; family Methanospirareceae; genus Methanophaga. The sequence goes on from WSZT01000082.1 coordinate 9,532, forward strand.
AATACAGAAAAACAAAATTCATAGTCAACCCACTTTTCGAGGCGGTGGCTATGGAAGCGGAAAAACTTGAATTATCGGGAAGGATTGAAAGAAGGCTTGAGATGATCCACGCCCATACAAAACAGGGGAAAACAGTCCGATCTGTTATTGAAGAGTTCAATGTATCTCTTGGTACATATTATTACTGGTATCCCCGGTATGTAGAAATGGGCATTTTCGGTCTATTCGATTCCAAAAGGGGTCCCAAAACCCCTCATAACAAAACCAGCGACAATGTTGCATCCGAGGTAGTTGAGACCGCTGATTACCATCCAGAGCTAGATGCACAGAAAATATCGAAGGTGCTTGAGTGTTCATCTGGGCACAAACCCTCAGTCTCCACTGTACAGCGGATCCTGCGATCGAATGGGATGAATCGTCCAAAGGGACGACGTTCAAAAAAAACGACGGAGAAAAAGAGGACAACAATTCAAGCCTACAAAAAGGTGTTAAAAAAGTAAAGAAGAAGCGTGAAACATCCAATGTCTACACGAACCCTCAGGCAAATCCTCAGAGGAATCCAAATGTCAATCCCAAGCGTAGAGAACCGTTGACCGACGTAGAGATAAAAGCAATTAAAGAAGCACACAAGCGATACCCCGAGTTTGGCGCATGGAACTTATCTTTACTGCTTTCGAACGAATTTGCTGTTCACGTTTCTACGATGAGCATTTTGCGTGTTCTCTATCCTGAGCGGTATAAATCCTCCAAAAATGAGGCGGAAGTGAAATTTTATGAAAAACCCAGACCACACGTTATGTATCACGCAGACACCATGGAAGTTACGCTTGTGAACGAGTCGGTAATATACCAAATCTCTGTTGAAGACGACTACTCGAGAGGCTATATGGCTCTTTGCGTATTCCCGAAGAAACATTCCTATTTCGTGGTACTAACCATTCTTCGGGCTTTCAAGATACACCGCAAGCCAGAATTATTCCATCACGACAACGGTGGCGAGTACGATAATGGAGTCATTTCTCGGTTACTTCAGATGCTCGGCATCGTGGATGTCCCAACAGAGGTAGAGAATCCAAAGGGAAATGGAAAGAAGGAAAGAGCTCACAGTCATGACCGGAAATATTTCTATGATAAATATCAGTTTTTTGATATAGAGAGTGTGGAAAAGGCGATTCCTGAATATATCCGATTCCGAAACGAGTCGAAGGGGCAGTGGGCTCGATATGGAAAAACCGCCTCATCGGTATTGAAAGACGCAGAAGCAAAACCATTGACCGATGAAGAACTGGAAAGGGTGATTCGGGAACTGTATTTTGAAAAGGTAGAAAGAATAGTAAAACAAAACGGCAAAGTTAAATTTGAGGGAAAAAGGTATCACGTGAGTAAAGAGATGTCCGGTGAAACTGTAGAAGTGAAAGTTACATTGAGAGGGATGGAAGCTTGGCCTAATGGTGCTTTCATTAAGCGATGGAAATATTGGGAATATGTTCTAGATATTGCTGCGGATTATATGCTGGATAAGTGCTTGTTATAGTACAGTCCGCGGAGAGGGTAATCTACAAAATACTTCTTTGTGTAAAAGTAAATATTTATAAACGTATGAGTATTAGTGTGAGTATCTCAGCGATACCGAGATATGAAAGTTATACGAATCACCAACGGTGGGAAAACCCGAGGAGAACAGCATGACTGTTGAGAAATTGCTTGAAAAGGGTGATGATCTAATCAAGCGTAAGAAATATGAAAAAGCGTTAAAAGCATATGAGAATGCCATTAAGATAAATCCTGACTTTGCAGAAGCTTGGAAAGGCAAGGGTGTTGCTCTTTTAAAGCGTAAGAGATATTATGACGCTTTACTGGCTTTTGACAACGCCATTAACATAAACAAGACGTTTGCCAAAGCTTGAACTAACAAAGGTGTCACTCTCAATAAGCTTGAGAAATATGAAAATGCTCTAACGGCTCATGATAACGCTATCGCAATTAATCCACAATATGCTGATGCATGGTATAACAAGGGTGTTGCTCTTTATAAGCTTGAGAGGCATAGAGATGCTTTTAAGGCTTATAACCGGACATTATGAGTTTTATAGGCTACCATATCACGTATCTATAATAGATCGCAATCTAAGGCACATTACTCGGTCCTAATCAGTCAAAAGCTTTATATACTCGTAGCCCATATATAGACCACATGGCAAAAACAAGA
>WSZT01000017.1 GCA_013139985.1 Candidatus Methanophagales archaeon
GTGAAGACAGAGATATGCTCGCAGACATGCGAACAGGTTGCGTGCCCCATTTGCAGCTCGATCATCCTTTCAATTGCTAAAAGCATACAGGAATTGGTAGTGGTAGAGCGTTTTAAAATAGAAATTAAGCACGAGCTTGTGGAAATCACCGTGAGGAAAATAGGGGGGATGGATAAATGGATGTAGACGATGCAATAATCCTTATTATCTCCTTTTGGGCTATTGTTTCGTTCTCGCTGATAAAGAGCATTGAAATCTACCTTACGCTATTGCTCATAGGGCTCTTGGTGATTATGGAAGTTGCAGGTAGTTTCATAAATCCCGAGATAAGGAAAGGGCTAAAGCCCGCTATATTCTTTATCCTTTTCCTGTTTCTAATAATTATAGCGAAAAAGGTTATAGAAGTCGTGAGTTAAAAGGAAGCGCAGATAAAAGGAAAAACTAGATTTTTTGTTACAACAATGAAGCGATCACAGTTCAACAAGATACTGCGGCTCGTCACTTGCCGTCACCATTACCGAAGTATTATACACTTGCGGTGAGGATATCTTACCAGCCATATCAACAGGATAAACATCTTCTGAATCCACACTCAGTAGCACCGCCATTTCATCATCTGAATAATCCACCCTGTCCTTTTGACCCGTGCCGTCCATTTTGGTGTACCAAAAGACCGTCTTGTTTCGATCCATGCTATCTGCAAACACTATTTCAAACAATGTCCCTTCACCTACATCTTGCTGCTTTGCTTCTAACGGTACGAGCCCATCCAGCACATCAATCATTGTCTCGATCGCTTTCACCGACTTTTTAGCCGCAATACTCTCCGTGCCATCTTCGCAAGATACATCATAGAGTCCAAAGCTGTTTGCATAGTGAGCGTTCTCATCCACTGCTTCATCTTTAAGATTGAATATCACTGCCTTTTCTATTCCATTCACGAACATCAGCGTTAAATACCGTGTCAATACGCTTGCCTGGTTCTCCTCGCTGTACACAAATCCGCCGTCTTTATTCCCGCCTGTTGGAAATCCAAATTCCGTTATCCAAATAGGTTTTTCTTTTCCTTCGTTGTTCAGTATCACTGCTTTGACTTGTTCTATGTTCTGTTCGACTCTTTCAGGGTGCTGATACTTCGTTGCCCAAGTTCAAAACTATCATAGCTTGAGTCGTAGAACACAGTTCAGCCAAAAGATTAGCTAGATAGTTAAAAAGACATCTTCAAACCCTTTTTTCCGCACAAATTTTTTGAGTTCTGCATCGAATGATAAAAATTTCAAGCCTTCTTTGAGCGAAGTCGCATAGAGCAAGCAATCCAAGAAGTCCGTATGCCCTGCCCTTCTCAACTTCAGGGCTTCGATGAAGACCTCTGCGTTCTCAATAACACGTCTATAGCTACGTTCTATGCTATATAAACCTATCTCGATAGTCTCCATGTCAATCGCAACTTTTTTCCTTTCTAGAGATATAAAAATCCACGAACATTCAAGAATGCTGAATTTTGAGTAGTAGAAATCATTCCCTTCGAGATTCTCGAGTGCTTCCGCTGCCCCTGTAACTTCAACACCGAGAGAAGGCAGCAAAAAGGAAGTGTCAAGGAGAATTCTCATATTTGCCCTGTTCCTCTTGGCTTATCTTTTCTATTTCCTCAAAGCTAACAGATGCGAACTTTTTTCCTTTTACTGCGAGCTCCACAGCGTGTTTTATCCTCTTTGGCTCCAAAATGAGCTTGTTATCCTCAATACAGAGGCTCATCTTACCCCCTTCCCTCAGATCAAGCCGCTCTGCAATAGCTTTTGGGATGTGCAATGCGAACTTCTTCTCCACTTTTACCTCCACTTCTTGACTCATAATCGCACCAAAAACTTTTTCCCTTTTTTACAATTTTGATATATATGTTTCAAATAGATCATTTATTCTTTTAATCTTTATACTTTTTTCCTTATCATAAATCTTAAGATTGAATATCAGTGCCTTTTCAATGTCATTCACGAACATCAGCGCTAAATACAGTGTTAATATGCTTGCCTGATTATCTTCGCTACACACAAATCCGCCGTCTTTATTCCCACCTGTTGGGAGTCCAAATTCAGTAATCCAAATGGTTTTTTCTTTAGCTTCGTTGTTTACTATCACCGCTTTGACTTGCTCTATGTTCTGTTCGATTTTTTTCCGGGTTCTGATACTCGGAATAATAATGGATAGCGACCTTGTCCCTGAAGTAGTTATACGTAGACCCGTCATTTTGCTTTATTACGCTGTACATCGCATCCAAGTAATCGGTGTTGAACCGTCCCAGATGATCGCCTGCAACGTTGCTTTCCATGCCCTGTCCTGCGCCCATAACGATGCAATTTGGGTTCGCGGCTTTTGCAGCTTCGTAGCCTGGTATCAGTCTTTTACGCACATAGTCTTCTGGTGTCATGTAATCATAATTCACACCAAACTCTTCTCTTTTGTAATCCACTTCGTTGCCAAGTTCAAAATAGATAACAGGGCGTTTTAGTCCGGGCATGTCATTTATTCCGTCACCATCATACCGCTCCACTACGTGATAAACGTAATCGTAGTACTGCTCTGCGGTTATATCGTTAATATCAAAAGCGACATTGGTATTTTTTATGCTGAGTAGGAATTAGTAAATCTGTAGACTCTGGATTCGGATACAGTTTGATTAGATTGTCATAGCCTGAGTCGTATAGTACGGTTCTGCCGCAAGGTGTGGTTTGCCAATACGGGTAACTCCATTTCGCTTTTAGCCATTCATCGCCTTCTAAATCAAGGGGTTCTAAGCCTATCCACCATGCTTGGTCTCTGACAATTCTAAAGGTTACAGTTGTTTCCATTTTCGATGGTTATTCCAGCATTGTCGCCATTTTTTTTGGTTCATTTAATCGAAAAACCACTTATACACACCTAATCCGCTGTCACATCAAAGACATGATCATCTGGATCAGCAGCTTGAACAATCGTATCTACAGGATTTCCGGAGGTTGACCTAATCGTTAACGATTTGTAAACATTCACATTCTCCGTATAAGTTCCAGAATCAACAGTGATTGTATGCCCATCTACCGTACCAAAATCATCTATCGCATCCTGGATCGTTGCAAAGTCTTCGCCGGTGTTGAGGTTGTGGACTCTGTTGTCTGATAGGACAGCCTTTACTTTTATCAGCCAAGCATCATCTTCTCCAGCACCACATGGCCACGTAGATCCAGCAAGGATGTAGCTACCGTGAGGTCTGCTGGACTGAGTATGCCTTATCATAAACAGGTCCTCCAAAGGTTCTGTTCCATTCTTCTTCTGGCGCTGAGGATACTGACTTTGTAGTAAGGGTAAGGCTTTTTACGGTTGAAACATCAGAATCCGAGAGTATGTGAAAATCGTCTTCTCCATTTACCCGTTGATGGTCAAACGGCATCCGATGCACATGATTTGTAGCATTAGTGTTACCGTAAAAAGGGATCACCTCAGCGAAGTCTTTTTCTGTAAATGCTTCTCGTAAAAGGTTTTCATCAGTTGATACACCATCATTTAAATCATCAACCGCGATACAGGGCATCACGCAGCTTACCGCCATTACCACGGCAACCGAAATTGCCACTATCATCAAAGCTATTTTAGCTATCATTTTTATCCCCTTTTTTTTCCTTCTTCGGAATGCTTTTGCACAGGTAATAATTATAAACGACATATAACGCTATAAAAGTTTTTCGGCGCTAGTGATAGAAGTTATAAACGCTAACCCTCACTGTTGGACAACGTTTGCCCCTCTTCGTTTCATGCTTGCTAAGAACTCCTCTTCGGTTTCCGAATCTCGAAATTCCCTTAGCTCTTTTACAAAATATCTTTAATTTCCAAATCAGAAATCATTTTCATCTTCTCACTCTCCACAAATTCTATGGGTTCATATACTTAGTAGAATGCGCGGAAATCAATAGGCATGCTTTCGATGGTCTATCCAATTGAAATATACTATTCTCTCTACTTTGTCAGGTGTAAAAATAAGACGAAGTCATGTTAACAGCTCGTCAAGCAACTCTTTGACGGAAGTAACTTCTTTAACACGACCCGATTCGATATCTTGGTAGCTTTTACGAAGTGCTTCCATCGTTTTTGGATTATTGAGAATTTCAACCGAATCTATGAGTGCTTCCACATCTTCTCGTGTGGCCATTTTCTCTTCTATTCTCTTCAACGCTTCGTATACGTCCTGAATTGTAACTAATTCTGGCATATTTTCATATTAGAGTCTAACACTATATAAATAATTTCCACCCCTTCAAATCCCTTACTTCCTTACAAGCCGCAATATCTGCATCGAGCA
>WSZT01000116.1 GCA_013139985.1 Candidatus Methanophagales archaeon
TCGCTCGAGAGCTTGATCGCTTTGGTACGAGGGATAATAAAGCGGGTGAACGTGGTTGCAAGCGATGTGGTAGAGGTGAATCCAAAGCGGGATAACAATAACGGTATTACCAGCATTAACGCTTCAAGACTCATATTTGAGATATTAGCAAGCTATAGCGATAATCGTTAATTAGTTTAAAATGTATGAAAGCCATCTATACTATATTTGTGGAGCCGTGTGGTAGCGGACTATCCCATCGGGCTTCGAACCCGATGACCTGGGTTCAAATCCCAGCGGCTCCGTATATGTTTCTTTTCTTTATACTTAAAATCCTGATTATCTGCGTTCATCTGCGTCCGATTATCAAAAATTTTTCTTTCTCGAAACTTTTTGAAAGGAAGGGTTTTTTTATACCACTTTCTTTTTGTTTTATTTATATAGCAAAATAGAGTATAGAATGTAAAAGGAAAAGAGAAGGAGGTAAAACGAAGATATGGAATATATATATGCTGCATTGCTCTTGCATGATTCGGGTAAGGAAGTCACAGAGGATGGAATGACTGCGGTAATGAAAGCAGCCGGTGTTGAGGCAGAGATAGGTAGAGTGAAAGCACTGATTTCCGCTCTTAACGATGTTGACATAGATGAGGCGATGGCGCAAGCACAACCTGCATATGCGCCCGCGGCACCTGCGATGCCAGCACAAGCTCCGGCAGCGGCGCCTGCTCCTGAAGCGGGCGAGGCGGAAAAGAAAGAGAAGAAAGAGAAGACGGCTGAAGAGGAGGAAAAAGCAGAAGAGACGGGTATGGAAGGACTTTCTTCGCTATTCGGATAGATAAAACGAATTGGTATTATATTAAGACTAATCAAAGTCTTTCCGCATATTTTTTTTATTATTTGCTCCGGTAGTGTAGCTCGGCCAATCATCTCGGCCTTTCGAGCCAAGGACTCGGGTTCGAATCCCGACCGGAGCATTAATCTGCCCGTATTCTATTAGTCGAGAAAATTAATTATTGACACAGATTAACACAGAAGAAATTAAATCCGTGTAAATCTGCGTCCTAAATTAGATTTATAGGTAGAAGCTATACCTTATATACGAGAACAATGGAATCTAAAGTTAGGGCGCATGTATTTGTCAAGGGGAAAGTGCAGGGGGTTCTATTTCGATATACTACAAGAGACGAAGCGAATATTAGGGGTGTGAAGGGATGGGTGCGAAACATGAGCGATGGACGGTTAGAAGCGGTGTTTGAAGGGGATAAGGAAAAAGTAGATGAAATGGTTGAATATTGCCATTATGGCCCACCGGCAGCGAAGGTATCTTCGGTTAAAGTTATAAAGGGTGAGTATACAGGGGTTTATACGGGTTTTTCCATACGACGTTAGAATTCCGATTGAAAATAAATTATTGACACAGATTAACACAAACCTTTTCTTAAAAAGAAAAGCTTTAGCAAAAGAATATTTATCTTTTTCTTTTAGCACAGGCTAAATTTTCTTTTTGTAAAAAAGAAAAATTATAGTGTTGTGTCAATCTTGTGAAATCTCGTGGTTTTTTTATTTCGCTATACAATATATAGGAATAGGATATTTATGAAGCAATTACTATAGCCGCTGCATCCTCAATTAAAAGCTCGTTACCACGTATATCGGTTGCAACTATATCCGCATAATATGTCGCTGCTTTTTCATAAAGCAACGTATGCCAGATCCCAGAGAAAATTCCCTCCACTTCAGCATCTGGCGGCATGTAGATTGTTATTACAGGTACTCCATCTTTCTTGACGATTGCCTTAACATTTCGTATTCCCGAAGAATCCTCGGCATGTGCGATGATATTTATTGGCGTTCCCGGCGGTACCTTATTTGGACTCACCGTCACGGCAGTGATGGCGGGACCCTCTTGGTCTTCCACCAGCTCAACATCAGGTGCCTTTACTGATGCCACATTGCCCACATTATCTCTTGCGATTATGTCAATATTGTAAATCCCACCGTCTGTAAAGACCATTGTATGCCATATTCCGGTATATAGTCCATTTTTTTCGCGATCCAACATGAACACAGTCGAAGGTTCCTCGCCACCTTTACTGATGATTGCCTTAACGTCCCTTACGCCCGAAAGAGCATCGGTAACTGCCGCAGAGAGCTCTATCGGCGTCCCTGAGTCAGCAGGAGTTGGACTTACCAGCATATTTGTGATGTTTGGTGCTTCTGTATCTACCGGTATCGGAATTATCTCTATACCGGGCGCTCTGACTACTGCCTCGTTGCCTCTAGTATCCACTGCAATTATGTCAAGATTGTAAATCCCTCCTTCCGTAAAGATCATCGTATTCCATGTTCCGGTATATATTCCATCATCATCAGGATCCAACATGAACAGGGTAATAGGATCACTGCCTTCTTTTGTTAGGATACCACTGACTCTTCTTACGCCTGATATATCGTCGGTGACGTTTACGGCGATGGATATTCGGTCGCCCGGCTTTGCAGAAGTGGGACTTACAATTATATCCGTCGCGTTAGGACCCTCAGTGTCAATGGGAATCAGGACTTCTTGTGGGCTACTCGTTGCAACATTTCCCTCTGTGTCTGTTGCTTCTATGGTGACGTTATAAATCCCGCCCTCTTCGAAGATCAGTATGCGCCATTTTCCCGTGTAGATGTCCTCTTCGGTCTCACTGGGTGTCAGCCAAATAGGCCATATATCTTCGCCAGCTTTAGTAACGAAAGCCCTAACCCATCTCACCCCGGAGAAATCAAATGCATCCACAGAGAGGTTTACGGTATCACCGGGAAGTGCATAATTTGAACTTAGGTTTATTTTCGTGATGGTGGGTGCAACGGCAAAAACACCGAAGTTTACTGTGCTCGATCCCCGATTTCCCGACAGATCCTCAGCAAAAACAGTTAGATTG
>WSZT01000080.1 GCA_013139985.1 Candidatus Methanophagales archaeon
CAATAAGCATTTGCAGGCATAGGAAATACATATTCTCTTCGATAGATGCTGCTGCGTTAAGATTTGCCGATGAGAATGGCGTTGAAACATTGGTGTTACATTCCATACTCCGGTCATTACAGGAATCAGGTTTGCAATCGAAAGAAGAAGTTAGGGAGATTATAACCAAGATTGAGAAGAAAGATAACACGAGGATAAAAGATGTTGACGCTGTATTTAGGTGATTTAGAGAAGATGCGTGTAAAAGATTTGATAGTGTATTACCTGAGGAATCAAAAAAGAAGGGATTTTATCCACCGAAGGACTGGAAAACGGCTATTACACCTTAGCAGAAGAGTTTGACGAAGAAGAGGGGAATATAGAGATTCCACCCTATTCGGTGAGTTTGGAAAAAGATTTGATAAACTATTTGGCAAGCGACCCATCGCAGATAGAAAAGGGTCTTGAATTGAAGGAAAAGGAATACGATACAAAGAGTGCTGGACGCATAGATCTTCTGTGCACTGATAAGAACCGGGATTTTGTCGTGATTGAAACAAAGAAGGGAAAAGAGAGCGACAAAGTTGTAGGTCAGATTCAACGATACATGGGCTGGATTAACCGAAATTTAGCGAAGAACGGTGAGAACGTCAGAGGGCTTATAATTGTGAACGAATTTGATGAATGGCTTGATTATGCGGTGTCTGTTAACGACAATATATAATTGAAGTACTACGAGGTGAAATTTGTAGTACAGGATGCTCCAACTGGGAATCATATGCCAGAAAAGTTTTAATAAAGTAACGTCAAATATGGATTCATGCGAGGAGGAAAAACAAAATGAATATTGGTGAGTTGATGGCGGACATAAAGAAGAAGGACATCGTTCTTCCAGAGTTTCAAAGGGAATTTGTCTGGACGCTTGAACAGTCAAAGCAGTTGATGGTCTCGCTTGTTCGCAAATATCCTACTAGTAGCCTTCTTTTCTGGAAAACAGAAAACCCCCCCCAGAAATAAAGAATCTCGCGGTGGATCGGGAGAAGTTAGGGTCAATGGAGGTAATTCTTGACGGTCAGCAAAGGCTAACAACCCTCTATCTTTTCACTCAAAATGAAATCCCGCCTTATTATGTGGAAAGGGATATTAAATACGACCCAAGGCACCTTTATTTCAATCTTGAAACGGGTGAATTTCTGTACTTCCAACCCATTTTAATGAAAAATAACCCGATATGGGTGGAGGTTATCAATTGCTTCAACCCAGATAACCAAATCAATGTCTTTGAGATTGCAAAACAAAGCTCACCCGAAGGCGGTGACCCTTTTGAACTTGCTCAAAAATACAACGACAACCTTACTAAATTGAGAAATATATTAGATCGGGAATATCCGGTACAATACGTTCCACCTGATGCATCTATTGACGATGCGATAGATGTTTTTGATCGCGTTAACAGTCTGGGCACAAAACTCACCGATGCCGAACTTGCACTCACACATATAACGGGGAAATGGCCCCGGGCAAGGCGAGTATTGAAAGATAAAATAAAAGAACTCGAAGAACTGTATTTTTACTTTGATCTCGGATTTCTGGTAAGATGTCTTGTAGGAATTGTGAAGGGGAGAGGACTTTTTGAAACCATCCATAAAACACCTGAGAATGAATTAAAAGATGGGTGGGACAAACTCGAAAAGATTCTCCCTTATCTTGTTGCCATCTTACCAAAGCATGCGTTTATTAATTCAACAGAGGATTTGAATTCAACAAATACCCTTTTTCCATTGGTTGTGTATTTATCCAGAAATGGTAACCAGTTTCCCAATGAGAAATCGCTGAAGAACGCAATCCGCTGGCTCTATGCAGCACATATATGGGGGCGATATACAGGGCAAACTGATCAACGGTTAGACTTCGATGTCTCCATAGTTGATAAAAATTCAGAACCTTGGAAAGACCTTATTGACGCTATTATCGACCAGAGAGGTAGAATAGAAGTTAAACCGAGTGACCTTGAGGGTCGTATTATTCAGCACCCACTTTATCGAATGCTTTACATTTTGGTAAAATCGAACGGCGCAGTCGACTGGTTAAATGGTATCCCCTTAGATACCAAACAAACAGGACTTTACTCAATCCACAATCATCATATCTTCCCATCTTCACGACTCTACAAGGAAGGGTGCTATGACTCTGAAAACCAATTACATAATAAAATTGTGAATGAAATAGCTAACAGAGCGTTTCTAACCGCGGATACAAATATCAAGGAAATTTCAGATAAGATCCCAAAGGAGTATTTCACGGAAGTAAAGAGAAAATTTCCTGGTGCTTTGGAGAAACAACTTATTCCTACGGATAAAAATCTCTGGGAAATTGACCGCTACGAGGATTTCTTGAGGAAAAGGAGAGAGATGATAGCAGAGAAAATTAACGACTTTATGAATCAACTGCTACAAGAAAGCGAAGTATCCCGCCCTATGACATTGGACGATTTCATTAACACTGGTGAGAGGTCAACGATAGAATTTAAATCTTCATTAAGGTGGGATATTCGAAATGATAGGGTTAATAAAGAGCTTGAGAAGATTATCGTGAAAGCGGTTGCAGGTTTCATGAATAGTGAAGGTGGGACATTACTTATAGGAGTAATGGATGAAGGGCAACTTTTTGGAATAGAAAGCGATTTAAAGACACTTAAAAAAGGAAATAAAGACGGTTTCCAACAGGCGATTATTTCCTTAATCTCTGATTATTTAGGCACAGAATTTACAAAATACACCCATATTGATTTTGAAGAAAAAGAAGAAAAAACCGTTTGTAAAATAAAGATTGAAAGAGCCCCGCAGCCTGTGTTTTTCAGAGGTAGTGATGGATTAAAAGAATTCTACATCAGAGCAGGAAATACGACTAGACTTTTGGATAGTAGAGAAACACATGAGTATATACAGATGCATTGGGAGGCGTAATAATTAAAACGCACGAAAAATATCTGTATCCTGCGGTGGAAAAATTCTTGAAGGCCCAAAAGAATTGTCTTTCAGAATACGTTGGAAGTGAATTATCTCTGAAGCGAGGAGAAACCAGCCTCAGAGCAGATGTGTTTGGAGTGTCAAATAAAAATCAGTAAATTATAGCTTTGGTAAAATCCCTTGCTTTTTGGGTCATTGTCACACCGAAAAATTTTATAAGATAAATCTCCTATATAATCACGCTTAACTTAACCAAACACCCACGAGCGAGGCAACCCCGTAAAATGAACCAAACCTGTGACCTAGAAATTTTTTATGCCCTCTTTCCCGAACCGGAATTAGCGAAGGACCTTATAACATTACTTGAAGATTACAGAATCAATTCACGGCTAAAGGCGGAATATCCCGTTCTTGGCGTACAAATATCGCAAATGAACGTTCATACGGTATCTAAAAGACCGTCTCTTAACGAATTAGCTAATGATAAACAGAGAGCGGTAGAGCTTATAGCACAACGGTTAATTGCCGGAACGACAAAAGAGCAAGTCCCGGGAAATTTATTACAAACACTTGAGCAAGCTTTATTACTATGCCAACCATTATCTTCGTCACATGCGGATATACACGAAACTGCAAGGGTGGCAGCGGAATTATATTTCCTGATAGATGACAATTTTCAAGGTCCCTATCAGCAAATGGATCCTTTTTCCGCGCCTTTAGATCAATCGCAAGTGAATCAAAACATAGGCAATTTCGGTAGAACAGCGCGAAAAATTAGCGAGAATATAGATAGCGCAGCAGACAAAAGCCCACCGGGCGATGCCAAAAAAGCAAATGACTTTGGCGGCGTGCCATCTGAAGATACAATAAGAGAACTGCTAAGAGCATTGTACAAAGAGAAAGGAATCAAGCCCAAGGTGGTTGAGTCACGAATTGATGCGCTTGAGCCGAGCAAAGTGCAGGATTATTTAATAGACCTTGAAACATTAATTGCAGATGAAAACGGACTTCAAAGCGAACGAGATACTTATTTATATCCTGAATGGGGTAGCGACATCAACGATTATAGGTTAAATTGGTCGCGGATAAGAGAGCGGATTTTGGAGGGTGAGTCAGACGAATTCTATCAGGACACAATCCGGAAGTATGCGGGACAGATAAAGATAATCAGGCGAGAATTCCAAATGCTCAGACCAGAAGGTTTAGTAAAATTACGGGGGCAATTTGATGGCGATGATATTGATCTGGATGCAACGGTTCAATATTTTATTGATAAGCGACTGAGGCTCTCACCGTCCGAAAGGAACTATATACGAACCGAAAACCGAACACGCGATATAGCAGTTGCATTTCTCGTTGATATGAGTGGCAGTACGGTAGGCACAACAATACGGTGTGAAAAGGAAGCCTTGATTTTAATGTCGGAAGCATTGAAGGAATTAGGCGATGCTTTTGCTATTTACGGGTTCTCGGGGTATGGACGCGATAATGTGGTGTTTTTTTTAATCAAAGATTTTGAGGACTCTTATGACCAGAGAGTGCAGTGTAAAATATCTACAATGACGAATAAACAGTCTACCAGAATTGCACCTGCTATCAGACACACCACAACGAAATTAAGAAGAAGGGAGGAGCGGACAAGGATGCTTATTCTGTTGAGTGACGGTAAGCCGTTAGACCGGGATTATTATGGTAATTACGCGATTGAAGACACGAGAATGGCATTGAAAGAGGCGCAACGATATGGGATCAAGTCGTTTTGTATTACTGTTGATCGTGAGGCAGCGGAGTATTTGCCACGAATGTATGCCGATAGCAGATGGGTTGTGATAGATAATGTCCTGAAACTGCCGGCTAAAATAACGAGGATATATAAGCGGTTTACGACGTGAGAAGTGGTTAGAGTTTAGGGTTTAGGCACTGTCGAATTTTCCAGCGGAATCACTATACCTCCAAATTTTACCGCAGAGTGCGCAGAGAACACAGAGACATCAGAAAACTCGGCGATCTCCGCGTTGATAAATAGCAGATCAATCAAATATCCAGATTCATCACTTCCTTTGCATGTGCCTGTATAAAATTCCTTCTCGGCTCCACCTCCTCGCCCATCAGCACGGTGAATAGCCAATCTACTTCGGCTGCATCCTCTAACGTCACTAGCTTTATGCCTCTTGTAGCCGGATTCATGGTAGTCTCCCATAACTGCTCCGGATTCATCTCTCCTAAACCTTTATAATGCTGTATCTTCACGCCCGCATCTCCTTCTTTCACATTTAACTCATCCAGAATATTCACGTATTCGTCATCCGAGAACGCATACCTTATCTCCTTTCCCTTCTTCACCATATATAACGGCGGTAACGCCACGTATATGTGGTTCGCGGTTACTAACTCCTGCATGTAGCGATAGAAGAAAGTAAGCAGCAGAGTCCTTATATGCGCGCCGTCAACGTCTGCATCGCTCATTATGATTATCTTATGATAGCGTGCTTTTTGTATATTAAAATCATCGCCTATGCCCGCACCCAGTGCAGTAATAAGCGTACGGATCTCATTGCTCTTTAATATCTTATCCAGCCTCGCCTTCTCCACGTTCAGGATCTTACCGCGTATAGGGAGAATAGCCTGAAAGTTTTTGTCACGTGCCTGTTTAGCAGATCCGCCGGCGGAATCGCCCTCTACAATGTATATCTCTTTCTTCGCGGGATCCCGCTCAGAGCAATCGGCGAGCTTACCAGGTAGCGAATCAGCAAAAGAGTCCTTTTTCCGCACTATTTCACGTGCATGTCGTGCTGCTTCTCGTGCCCTTGACGCCTCTAATGCTTTCCGTATTATCGCATTACCTTCATTAGGATTCTCATCCAGAAAATCCCATAAGTGCTCCCGCACAAATGATTCCACCACCCCTTTTACTTCGCTATTACCGAGTTTTGTCTTTGTCTGCCCCTCGAATTGCGGTTCTCGTAGCTTCAGACTTAATACCGCTGCAAGTCCTTCCCGCACATCATCGCCATCCAGATTGACTTTTTTGAGCATGTTAATCGACTTGCCGTATTCGTTAAGCACTCTTGTCAAAGCCGCTTTGAATCCACTCAGATGCTTGCCGCCCTCCACAGTCTTCACATTATTCACAAACGAGAAGATGTTCTCAGCATAGCTGTCGTTATACTGCAACCCGATTGCAACTTTAACATCATCCTTCTCGCCTTCAAAGGTTATGGGTCGGTGCAGCACTTTCTTATTCCGGTTTATATATTCTAAGAAAGACGTAATACCGCCCTCATACTTAAAAGCTCGCTCTTCACCGCTCCGTTCATCTTTCAATGATAGCGAAAGTCCGCGATTCAAAAAAGCCAGCTCTCGCAGTCGAGTTGCTAAGATGTGAGCGTCAAATTCATAGACACCGAAAATATTGCTATCCGGCTTAAATCTTACTCGTGTCCCGCACTCGCCGTTATTCTCGCCCGTGTAGCTCAATTCTTTTACTTCGCATACTGGCTTCCCGCGTTCGTATCTTTGGTAATACCTCTTCCCGTCTCGTTTTACTTCCACTTCCTGCCATTCGGAGAGTGCATTAACAACCGAAATCCCCACGCCGTGCAGTCCGCCGGCCACTTTATATACCTTATTATCAAATTTGCCGCCCGCATGCAACTTTGTCATCACTACTTCCAGCGCAGAAAGGTTATATTCACTGTGTAGGTCTACGGGAATACCACGTCCATTGTCTGTTACCGTCACTGAGTTATCAGGATGGACTATCACCACAATAGAAGTGCAGAACCCTATTAACGCTTCGTCTACGCTGTTATCTATCACTTCGTTTGCTAAATGATGAAGACCGCGGGTACCGGTGTCACCGATATACATAGCAGGTCGTTTTCGCACTGCCGCTAAGTCTTTTAGCACCTGTATGTCCTTAGCACTGTAGCTTTCTTCCATTATACTTATAATAAGATATGCGATACATTTAAATAAAACTTTATACTCTAAGGGGAATGTATCGCGGAGGTTGCCGAGTGGACAAAGGCGTGAGGTTCAGGGCCTCATCCTGCAGGGGTTCGGGAGTTCGAATCTCCCCCTCCGCATAATTCACGAGACCCGAAGCCTGCCACACCTATTTGCCGTTTCCACAACGAACCGCTTTTCCGCTGTCACCATTTATATACTCTCATTCAAGCACTTTTTCGCAACTGAATATATCTCTTCCAGCTCCGTTTCTGATGCTATGCCAACTGTTATTGAGACTGCATATCTATATAGTTACTACAATAAAGAATTTCTATCCTATTTCTTTCTCAGCATCTCTCAACGCATTCACTAAAGGTTCATAAACGATGACTTGAACTGCTTTGACATCAAGAGTTGCGGATTTCATAAGCCGCAACCATACATACAAAACTCGGAATAAAGAGGCAGTCCCACAATTGACTTTAATTCGTACTATACTTAGTATATACTTAAACCTTTGCTCAAAGAAGATAAAATTTGGCTATAACAACCATCAACGGTTGGGCCCATCAAAAATCTTATCAGCAGCAGCCAAAGACCCCTTTTTAACCTCTGCAAACATTTTCCCCATCACATCCCACGAACCATAAACCATTTTAACATATTCCTCAATTTCCATATTCAACAGCAGCAAAAGCCCAACCCCTTCTTTTTGAATGAGTTCCTCAACATCCTTATTTCCCTTCAATCTTCTACCATGCCTCCTAATAGAACGAAAATCCTGCTCAGCACCGTTATTTGTTCTCTCCAACTTGATTACTCTCTTTCCTCTTGGAGTTTGAACCTCAACGTTAGGTGCCAACAACTTCTCCCGATTCTCGATAAACATCTGCTCAATCGTGCCGAAAGCGCGCAAAAGATGAGACCTCTTACCTTTAAAGGCTAATTCCTCTCTTTGATTCAAACTTATCTCTTCTAAGAAGGTATCAATTCCCTTTCTGGCTGCTTTTAGTTGTCTATCGTCCCAGCGTACTTTTGTACTGAGCGGAATTGGACCATTTTTCCATCTCAAAGCCTGCCTTGCCTTCTTAAACCAAACCTCCCGTTCCTGCAGAATCTCTGCATATTTTGCTAACGTATAACTCGATTTATGCAATCTCTTCAAAACCCCATGGACATCATACGCAATAGCAACCCGGTTCCAGGCGTTTATGCATCTTTCTACCAGTTTTTCAACACGCTTTTCTGCTTTCAGACATCGTTCATAAAACCGGAGTTTGCCCAAATCGAAAGGATATCCAAGTCCTTCTCCTGAAGAGGTCAACACATCATCCAGAATGCCAACCAGTTCGTTAAGGATCTCTGCGGCAAAAGGATCCCTGACAGTTTTCAATCTTGTTTTTGCGTTTCGGCGGAGTTCTTTTAATTTCCCTTTAACCCCTGTTTTATCCACATTTTTCCTGAATTTATCGTGGTAATACTTGAACAGGCGGTTGCCCAGTGCACGCAGGAAATGAAAGTGGCAAATTATTACCACCGTACCCTCGAAGACGTTATCCACGGCTTTTGCAATCCCTTTTCCCATATCTCGTATCACCGCAAGGGGCTGACCATATAAATCACGAA
This sequence comes from Candidatus Methanophagales archaeon, assembly GCA_013139985.1. Classification (GTDB taxonomy): domain Archaea; phylum Halobacteriota; class Syntropharchaeia; order Alkanophagales; family Methanospirareceae; genus Methanophaga. The sequence continues at coordinate 8,526 of WSZT01000080.1, forward strand.
TGTCCTCGAGAATGGGCTTAATATAATCCGCCTTTTCGGACACGACTCTTTCAGAAAAAAGCCGTATGCCAGAAATGGAATCCTTCAGCAGCATTATTGTCCCTCTGCCATGGTTCTGCGTTCCGTCAATTTGCAACACATAGCCCCCATTTTGTTCTATCTTCTCTTTAATCTGTGGGGTACTCTCCAGATGCACGACTGTGAAATATTTCAAAAATCTCTTGCACAGACGCTGCGCAGTTGTGTCGGGTATTGATATTCCGCTCTTAGAAAAGTGGCGTCTTATATCGGATACTTGTCTGTGCTCGTCAAATCGCAACCTGCCGATCTGTGCTAAGAGGTCAAAGGAATAAGGCGATTTTTGAGGTGTGAGCTTTCGTAACTTTTTGGATACAAACGTCTCGTTTGAGCAGTTGCATCGCTTGATTACTTCCACCACCTTCGTATCTTTAGTGGGAGTCACAAGTCGCCGTTTCTGTGTCTTTTTCACCCTTAAAGGCATACCGCATTTGGGGCATTTTTTCTCTTCGGGTTCGTATTTTCCTGGTGGGGAGTTACATGAGCACGAGGGAGCACGTTTTTTTTTGGACATCGAAACTCAGAATGAGTTTCTCGATTTCCCCCTTCGGAACACAGATGCCTATTTCCTGGAACTTCCTCTTAAGTTCCGCGGCTGTTGCGGTAGATATGATAGAGCTTCCCAAAATTGCTGTGCATTGCTCTACTGTTAAATCTACGCTTATTTTGTTCGGATTTGTTCCAATGTATTTTAGAACTTTTTGTTTGACCTTCCCGTTTTCCCACTTGTTTTCTACCAGATAGTAGTAGGTTCGGATCCCGCTTTTTGTCTTGCGCTTCTGGGCGCGAATAAATGCCATATAGTGTTCAAATTGAACACTATGTTAAAAGCTTTTGATAGGTGTGTAAAATTGATTCAGGGATAATTAGGAGAGATAGAGTATTGATTACAACTCATCATGGTTGTTATAGAAATTTGGACCATACCCCTTTAATGCTTCCAGATCAAACCTTCCCGATTCTTTAGTTTTGCCTTGCATCTTGGAGCATCGAGATCAAATACAACATTCAATTCGTAATTGATAATTCATAATTATTTAAAGAAAAAAGCAAAAAAGTCGGGTAAAAATGGTAATCATCACAACCAAACAAACACATTTAATGTACTACACACCCAAGATATATAATTATAGTAGATATGGGCTGGGACAGCTATTGGGGATATTACAAACCCACGAAACCGAAAGAAGTAAAAGAAGGCATAAAGGCAAAGAGCAAACGAGGCGCAATTGGTGAGACATGGTGGTCAAAACGATGGATTGCCGTGCTCGAATCATTCAATATGGGTGCAAGGCTAACCCGAGGACGCTCTTATGCACGTAAGGGCCAGGTAGTCTCAATTGACGTCCAGAAAGGCATAGTTACTGCTAATGTTCAAGGCACGCGATCAAAACCTTACAGCGTTAGAATACAATTGGATCCGATTTCTGAACCCAACTGGGAGAAAGTAACAGAAGCAATGGCATCGAAGGCGATATTTGCAGCTAATTTGCTCTCTGGCGAGATGCCACACGATATAGAGAGTGCATTTAGCGAAGCTGGGCTATCTCTGTTTCCGAGCTCAAAGAACGAGCTTGCAACTAATTGCTCGTGTCCCGATTGGGCAAATCCATGTAAACATATCGCCGCAGTTTATTACCTCCTGGCAGAGCGGTTTGATGAAGATCCGTTTCTCATTTTCAAACTCCGTGGTCGAACGAAGTCGGAGATTATCGATGCACTTCGCGATAAACGTGCTTCAAGTGCGGAAAGCGAAGCGATAGCCTCTGCTTCCGATACTGGCGAGAGGGTCATACCCCTTTCGGAATGTCTGGACTCTTTCTGGCATGCGGGCGATGCGTTAGATTCCTTTTCCGTCAACCCCAATCGGCCTGAAGTAGAGAATGCGATTCTCAAACGGTTGGGTGATGCCCCTTTCGCAATTGGTAAAGCTAATCTCGCATCATTGTTGGCAAAGGCATACGAAGTTGCAAGTAGCGCAGCATTGCAAAAGGCAGCCGGTGAATCGGAAGAGGATGCAGAAACTAAGAACGCAACTAAATAAAAAGACATGGAACTACTAACAGTAATATTAATTCTGCTATTGACAGGAGTCGGAGTGGGATTCGCGGAAGGTCTACTCGGTGTTGGTGGAAGCTTCATCATGGTTCCCGTGACATTCTTTCTATTCACAGAGATGGGTTATTCAGCAGATGTAGCAATAATACTTGCTTTTGGCTCTAATCTTCTTGTCATGTTCCCAACGGCAATTAGCGGGGCATGGGCACACACGAAAAAAGGAGCGGTATGCTGGAAAGCCGGGATTCTGTTAGGCATATGTGGCGCAGTGGGAGCACTTATCGGCTCTACAATCTCTTCGCAACTGCTCAACGAAGCGATATTGAAGCCCGTATTTGGGGTTGTAATAGGTCTCGGTGCGGTGGGTATGTTAATAAGGAAGCCACAAAAGATAGAAGAAGACCCGAAAGATAATCCTTTGCTCTTGGCTGCCTGTGGTCTTCCTATCGGAATTATCTGTGGTATGATTGGTATTGGTGGCGGGATCATTACGGTTCCTGTGCTCGCAATGGGTTTGAAATACAAAATGCATCGCGCAGTTGGAACTTCACTTGCAATGATAATATTCACAAGCTTTGCGGGTTCCATAGGCTATATGATAAATGGGTTTTCCGTTCCCGATCTCCCGCCTTTTTCCATTGGGTATGTCAATCTGATTGCATGGGCTTGTCTGGCTATCTCCAGCATTCCTGTTGCCGTAATAGGTGCGAGAATAGTACATAGGCTACCGGGGAAACAACTACGATACATCTTCATCGCTGTGATGTTTTATGTAGCATTAAAGGTGATTGGCGTATTCAATTGGCTGGGATTGGCGATATAAACAGGGTATCAGCTAAAAAAACCATCGATTTTTGTGCTGACAATGCAAAATGCAAAATGCAAAAGTCAACGAATCAAAGCAGCCTTAACCGCATTTTCCATTACTTCTAGCGGTGGATCCTCTTTTGTCCATAATTTGAACGATGCCGCTCCTTGATATACTAACATCTTCACTCCATCTATTATCTTCTTTACGCCAGCACGCTTCGCTTCCTTCAACAACTTCGTCTCTATTGGATTATACACTATGTCGAACACTACAAGGTCTGGATGCATTAGATCTGCGGTTATCAAAGTGGCATCTTCTTTTGGATGCATACCCACAGAAGTTGCATTTATCAAAATATCAGAATTCCCGATCTGATTTTTAAGCTCTGTACCCAGACTAATAGAATTCGCATTACGGAGATTAGAAGCCAATTTAGCGGATCTGCCTTCTGTTCGGTTCGCAAATGTCACCATCGCACCACTTGCATCGAGATAAAATGAAATAGCCCTTGCTGCTCCACCTGCACCAATAATCAACACGTTCTTACCTCTTATTTCACCCACCGTCTCTTCTAATACCCTAAGCGCGCCTATCCCATCAGTGTTGTAGCCAGTAGGAGTACTGTTAAAATCAATGGTATTGATAGCACCTATTTTCTTCGCTACTTCTTCTGTTGCCACAAAGGAAAGTGTTTTTTCCTTCAGCGGTATAGTAACGTTAAGACCAGAGATGCCGAGACTTTTCGCGCCTCTTATTGCATCGCCAAGTTCTTCTAGAGGAACACGGAATGCGAGATAGACTGCATCCAGTCCGAGTTTCTTAAATGCAACATTATACATAACCGGGGAGAGGCTGTGTGCGACCGGGTCACCGATAATACCGTATATCTTTTTCATTCTATATATATGTAATTAATTTATATTTTCGAACCTTATATTTTTGAATTAAGTAATGTAATTAATCAATAACTTAGGCATATTATAACATTTAATAAATAGGAGAAGCGGAAAATGAGAGTAATTTTTTATACAGGTAAAGGCGGCTCAGGCAAATCTGTAATTTCCTGTGCAAGTGCCTTAAAATTAGCGGAAGCAGGTTACGATACCATGGTTATTTCGTCAGACCCTGCGCACACAATCTCAGATGCTGTTGAAACGCCGGTTCATCATACACCAACAAAAATAGTTGAAAAGTTATGGGCTATACAGGTAGATCCGATAAGGGAAGTCAGAGAGAAATATGGTGTTATACAGGAATATCTCGTCTCTATCTTCAAGTCCAAAGGACTGGATGAGGTGCTGGCATACGAAATAGCTGCATTACCTAACATGACTGAGTTCGTCTCTCTGCTCAAAGTGGTTGAGTTTGTGGAGTCGAATAACTATGACGTGATCGTGCTTGACACCGTGCCATCGGGTGATGCACTTAAAAACATTTACCTGCCTACTCTTCTCGGCTCCAGTGCTGCGAAGTTCATTAAATGGATAGCGCCTTTTGCTAGTATCGCTAAAATCGTTGAGCCGATAGTTGGCGTTCCAACACCGAGCAAAGAGGTTATCAATGAGGATATAAAGTTAATGGAGATTCTTGGACGGCTTAAGGACATAGTAATAGACCGAAAAGTTACCAGTTTGAGGTTGATTGCGAATCCCAATGCATTCAGCATAGAGAACTTGAGAAGAACGCACCTCCTATCTAATCTGTATGACATAAACGTAGACCTCGCGATAATGAACAAGGTGATTCCGGAAGGTGTAACTGACTCGTATTTTAAGGAGTGGAAGACGGAGCAGGACAAATATCTGGCAGAAGCAGAAACGGCGTTCCATCCACTACCGCTAAAAAGAATCAGGCGATTCCCGAC
>WSZT01000119.1 GCA_013139985.1 Candidatus Methanophagales archaeon
GAGCATTTGCCACCTTCGGGTCGTCTATACCCCGGCCTATCTCAGAGAGGATCTTTATATACACCTCCTGTATTCCGTCCACCTTCTCCACTACCTCGTTCGCTATTGTATTAGCAAGCAAATTGTATATCTTCCCGGTATGGTTAACCGGGTTTTTTCCCGGTGTTCCTTCCATGCTCATCGGTCTGTTTAATGTGATAAGTCCATTGCACCTGTTACCGCGACCCTCAGCCCCGTCATCACCCATCTCCGCTGATGTCCCGGACACAGTGATATAAACAGAGTCAGGCGAGTCAGCCATGTTTATCATGGTATTTACTTCCCTGGATGTATACGCTTCCGCAACACCGTTTATGTATTCCTTTAGTCTGCGCCTTGTATCTTTATAATGCTCGTAATCATCCACGTATTTGGATACAACGGCATCACCTATCGTTAATGAGATCTTATCCTCCTCTCTAAGCGCCATCACCTTCATATCCTCTCCTATCGCTTTCTCCTTGTTGCGTAAGTCAGCCATCACTTTATTTTCTGCATTAAGAGCTATGGACTCTATTTCAGAAAGGGGTGCATGGGCAACACCGAAAGAGGTATCATTTGCCATTGGCACTTCTGTATTACCCTTAAAAACTTCTATAAGGTCTGATGAACCATCACCCATTTTACTCTCTATTATAACGTGGTTATCCACGTCCAGGTTCCTTATGTTTCGCAAATAGTCCTTAGCCGCTCTCGTTGCTACGATGTCTACTGCGATCTCTTCGCCTTCAAACCTCCTTGTTGCCCGGCCGCCCAACAATATGTAAATCGGAGAGATGACCTCACCGCCACCATATCGCGGGTTTGACCTGCCGGCAACGAGTTGCACCTTATCGGTATTATGATGCAGTATTAATCCGTACTTCCTCCTATACTCCTTGCAGAGCGCAACACTAACAGCCTCTGCTATGCCATCGCATAAGCTGTCCGGATGACCCAAACCTTTCCTTTCCACTATCTCTATTTCTTGCTCTTCTACTGGTTCCCAGCTTACAGTCTCAACTTTTATATTCCTCTTTACTGATTTGCCCCCACTCATTTTTACACCTCTTCTTATTCTAATTATGTATGACAAATGAACTAAATTTAAATCCCTTTAGTAAAACTGTCTTTACTAAAGAAAAGTTTATTGGGAATTACCGCACTGTTACCCGTAGGGTCATCTATTATTAATGTCATACTTGCTTTACCCGCTTTTATTCTGTCTATATGCTCCAAAACCGTCTCGGCACGCTTCTTCGCAGTACCTTCTACATCTCGAGCCAACATCTTCACCACCCCTTCCACTCGATTTAATACGCCTTCAACAGTGGAAATAAATGCCTCACCCCTTTTTGGCTCTACGCTTACATACAATTCTGGTATCTCAATGGTTCCAAACGGCGACCTTATAACAATTGCATTTAAATCATCCGTAGAGGAAATAACCATCTCACATCTTGTCCTCTTCTTCTCTGTGAGCACCATTACATCGGTAGTATGATACCCGCATGACGAACAAACCGCAGTAGTTATCATTATTTCGCCGAAGAAAGGGATTTTATAGGGCACAAAATGTAATTCACTTTCCGCACCGCAAAGAGGGCATTCCTCTTTCACCGCATTGCAACTCCGAGGTAAGAGCTATCGCCCACTCAGTTTTTTCCGCTCTATCCTAATTCCTTCTGGTGCTATAACTACCATGTCATCACCGATACCGGCAATGTCTCCGCCCACATCAAATGCTGCCAGCTTCAAGTCTTTTATCGCTTTCTCTACCAGGACTCTATCCTGCCTTGCCAGCGATATATCAAGAATCAGCATATTGCCCGCATATATCTCCTTTTTCAATTCGGGGACATCATATAAACCGGTCAATTCCGAAGTCTTTATGTACATCTTTACGCCTTCTTCATCCTTCATATCTGCTTCATACTCTTCTATGTCCAGGTCTAGATAATCGCCCGCATTCGTACTCCCCCCCTTCTTCACAAATAGCTTCTCAAAACCCTCTTTTATATTCATTTCTTACCCCCTCTCTCTCTCGTGAACAATTAATATCCTTCTTTCTTGACACATAAAAATATGACTTTTATCATTTAAATAGTATCTCATCTTTTCATTCCATATCATATCATATCATATCATTTCATATCATAGGTTCATCAAAACTTCCACAACTTTTGCATTCTGTTCCCGTGTCCCCACGCTAATCCGGATAAGAGAATCATTTGCACCCCTAAACGAGGTGCAATCCCGCACTGTTATCCCGTTCTCCATTAACGTGTCACAAACGGCAGACGATTTCCGTGGTGTGACGTCCAGGAGCACGAAATTCGCCTGCGATGGATACACAGCGAATAACTGCTGCAGATTCGACTCGAGGAACTGTCTCCCATCTCGCACCAGCTCTACGCTCCTACGCAAATGCTCATTATCACGTAACGCCACAATTGCTGCTTTTAAGGCTATGTTATTAACGGTAAAGGGGATTGAAACTTTCTTATACTGACTTACAAGCCATTCTGGTAATACCCCATATCCTACCCTTAGTCCCGCGAGCCCAAAAGCCTTTGAGAATGTTCTTAGTACCAGCACGTTCTCATATTCGTTCACCAGTTCCTCCAATGATGTATCTGCAAATTCCACATACGCTTCATCTATGACGACCATAGAATTTGTAGATTCTATTATCGCACGCACGTCATCCTCAGATATGCAATTACCAGAGGGGTTGTTAGGCGAACAGAGGAAAATCATCTGCGTCTTTTCAGTGGCTGTTAATTCTTCGACCGGTATGCTGAAGTTTCCCACCCTTTTTACATATCTTGGTATGCCGCCGGCGATTTTTACAAGTGACTCATATAAGGAAAACGAGGGTATGGGTATTATCGCTTCGTCTCCCTTATCAACAAAAATCTTAACGAGAGTGTCCAGCACACCATCTACGCCGGCACCTATGACGATGTTCTCAACACTGGCATTGACATATGTTGAAATCTCACTCACAAGCGCTTCCTCATTCTTCTCCCACGGATATATGCTCAGGTCCAATTCACCGCCTTCCAAGCTCCTGACTATCGCTTTTATCACTTCCGGACTGGGACCTAAAGGGTTTTCATTGGAACTCAGCTTTATCGCTCCCTTTACTAATTTACCTGGTTTGTACTCTTCTACTTCCTTTAATGAAGCACGTACACGCATTCTGGTTTCTCCGTATGTATGGATAAATACAAATGTTTTATTATTAAAGATGATTACTAAATTCATATCAAAAATGGAAGCGGGCGAAATTTGTGCTATATGCAAGGAAAGAGCGGCAACAGATAAGTGCAGTGTCTGTGACGTTCCACTATGTAAAACTTGCATGATAGAAATAACAATAGAAGATACGCATCCTTCTCATCGGATAAAAGGCATAACAACCCGGGGAATAATCGGGGAAGCGGTAAAAAAGAAGGTCGTATGTCCTAACTGCGTGGCGGAAGTGGACATCTTCTAAAGCACTTAAATTTTCTTTTTAGAAAAATTGATTTGTGCTGCACTCAAGTCACATTCAAACCCACCCTTGTGCTGGTATCAGTCCAAAACCACTGCTCGAAACGCACTATAACCCCTGGTGAAGTCTCCAGCCGTTTATATGGTACTGGGAACCAGAGAACCAGTAGTTCATGCACTCCCTTTTCCTCAGGCACGATGAGACTTGCAGGAATAGCTACAAATTCCTCAGGCTCAAATTTTCCGAAGATGACCAGGTCAGTTCCGTTTACGTTGAGGGGGATTGGCTTGTAATCCAATAGAACCATCATCGCAAAGGTTACAGGATATTCGTAAGTTCCTGCATTAATCGTGTAGTTGAGTAATCCACCCGGTTCGACATCCTCAGTGAGCCACAACTGTTTTGAACACGGTTCTTTGGTTATGAGCATTCCTTCTGCGTGCATATATTCAGAACCGCAAGAGCAACAAGACATTACACTCATATTCGTATAGTTTACAGCAGGCAAGTCCGAATAATTCCCAACAAATAGATTCTGCCTCTGGCTGCCCAAATGACCACCTCGGGTGGATCTTCTAAATGTTTCATTAAGAGAGTTTTCATATGGTCTAAATATCACCACAATCTCGAAATCATGCCCTCCTTCTTCTATTCCATTTAGTTCAAAAGGATAAAATCCTGCTTCATATGGTTCTAAATGTATCTTGTAAAGAATCTGTCCGCTTTCATTATCAAAAGTGAAAGGGACTTGTTCATAATCCAACAAGCAAAAGATGAGATAATCGTATGCCTCGTGCATTTGATTGTTTACAGAAAAATACCCACTGAGATTCTCACCATGATTTAAGAATTGTGATTTTTTCATTCCATGTTCTTTTGTGCCAATGGGCGCATCAAGCAATGCAATACCAAAACTTTCTCCTAACTCAATACCTCCCTCACCTACCCTTTCGGGATCGTAAGTTAGTCTACTTTCCGATTGATTAGACTCGTTAAATTCAAATCTCCAAAAAGAACCTGTTCCGCTGTTAAATAATAGCATAGCCAGTAAAATTATCAAAGCCAATGATCCCAAGATCTTTATCTTCTTTTTATGTCCCCTCATTTTACCTCCTTCTGTCTTATTTACCTCAGCTTTATTTAAATTAAATAAAAAATAAAAATTTGATTATTTGTGGCGTGTCTATGCGCGGCTCTTTTCTTAGCCGCTGTCACCGGTGTGAGGATACCAATAGTAAGGGGGTTCCTCGAAGGTATGGTACGTTTCTGCAAAATCACCGTTGCCGTAAAGCCATTTCCATGCATATCTACTGTTGTAGTTCATTACCACACCGGAATCTATCACATCTCCACCGCTATAGAGGTACGCCCTGACGCCGATCCTGTCAATAGGATCTGAAGAATCGGATCTATGACTCGAGCTGCTACCCCACAAACTTGTCATTGCAACCCAACTCATCCTGGATTGTCCGTCTCCGGACTCAATAACGACTTCTTTGGTAACTTTATTTGGTAAGTCCATTGCTATGCCAGTACTGATTGTTAGTCCTACCAACAACACAGTAATCAATAATATAGCCATCCCTTTCTTTTTCATCTTTTCACATCACCTCCCAATTTTTTGGGCATTTATATAGCGCCCCTCCTCGGCGCCTTCCTACTTCGCCTTTTCGCCCCTTCATGGATTCGCACCACGTGAGGGACATCTTTTATATTTTCTTGCTTTTTCCTTCCTTTCCCATGCATAGACCTCCCTTTATCTTTACATCCCTCCCTTTTGGAGATGCAACCTAATTATTATTCATAAAGTTAGGTACATAAATAACACTTCCTAACAAAATTAGGTATAAAAGTAATACCCAAAATTTATTCGGTTTCTTAGATAAAACCTATTCAAGTAAGATGGTGTGGGTTAAATTAACAGAAAGATTGAATTTGTAACTTGAATCCGTCTTTCTCGTGCTATTCTGGACATTTTTAAATCCCCCCCCCCATTACATTAATCTCGCATTCACAATCCCATCCTGATCAGGTCTGCTTGTTACTACCGCATCTCCAATTTCAGTCTCTATCACTGCGCCTTTTGTTGTTATATTCCGTCTTGCGAAGAAAGGATTTGTGGGATTGCTTTGTTGAGTAGAGCTCATAGCCACCTCCTCCCGGAAGCTGCTATGAGCCCCCTCACAGAACCGGACTTGAGGTTTTCCCTCATCCGGCTCTTCAGAAGAACCTCCCTATCATTTACCGGATAGGTTATGAGTCCCGTTTTGTTACCATCCTTTATCCGCCTCTTTGTGCGGTGGATGTGTCCCTGACCCAACGGTTCAACCGCGTCGAGTAGAGCACTGGCGCAGTAGCCTTAGACTATCGTTATCAGTATCAACCGTTTCCAGCTTCGTGTCTGTTTAGATCCGCCATGGCCCTGTTTCCAGCACCCCCTCTAAAATTCCGTACATCGGGTTTTCCCACAATACGGCTTCAAGTTCAGGTGCCTCTAAGCTCGCAATGAGCCCTTCCCTGTACACCTGCTACACATTTCGTCTGACCCACGACTATCTGTTTTAAATGAACAGGTTTGACCCACGCTTTGAGACTTTGGTTGTGTTAACATCCCTATCCCAGCACTGAGTCTGGAGGATTTGTCCCCGCTGTCTCTCCTGAACCCAGAGGTCCTCGCTCCACCAGGTTTATCATCACCCCAGCTTCTTCGCTTAGCGACCTCATCCGCCAGTCTGCAAACCTCCTTTCCATTTCCCTTTTTCGGTTATAGGAACGGTCTTTGTCATTCGTAGGGTCATCCTGACTGGTTCGCATACCTTCCGAGCTTTATCTGCTGCCCTATCCAGAATTGCCGCCTTCAGTCCGCCGGTAGCCTCCTTGTGTGCATCCCTCAGTTCATTCCACAAGGATAATAGCCATCATCTAGGACCGGCAAAGATTTGGCAACTACAACCATGAGTATTTCGGCGTCTATTCCGTTCGCTCTCGCTACGGCCCTTCTGGTTGCTTGCCCCCCTATAGAGGGCTTTTACTTCCAAGCTTTCAGCCGCAGAGTCACCCCCAACGGCTGTTGGATATAACTACACTGCCAAACTGAGAATTGCAGTGGTGGGACTTGCACCCACAAGACCAGCAGATAGCTTCGCTGCACCATTCCCTTCCCTCCACAGGCATTACTCCGCTTCTCCGGTACTATGAACTGGTCCGACTCCCAGAGTGTCATCTGTACTATCTTACCATTTATAGGCTTGATAGGACATACTCCTGAAAGGAGAACACCCTGGCCCTCCCGAGTTCCCATAATATCCATTTGATACCGTGCCACGGTCTCAGACCCCGCCAGGCTCTCATCACCTCGCCATGTCCCAATAAGACTATCGGCGATGAGAATGCTGCCTTCCGTCACATGAACAACGTCGGCCTCCGGGACGATGAATATTTCGTGGCTCAATCCCTTCACTTGCGTTGCAGCCCAGTATCCCATCCCCTTGGCTTCACCACAGCCTGTTACCAGACAGGATGCAAGGTTCAGTTCTGAGGTGGTGGCTAACCTTTCCTCAGGTTGGATTTGCACCAACTGGATATTACGAATTTTGCTCGGCACACTCACGGCTATTATCCCGTATAAAATATTTGGACTGGATATTATTATAGAGAGCTTGGAAATGCGATGAAGACAAAAGAAGTTATAGCAAAAGCAAAATTCGCTGATAAAAAAAAGGTGTGGAAGAAGCTCCCACATCTACTTTTAGTGGTTATATAAAAGAGTAGTTCTCGAACCGACTCATAAGGGGATGGTGGTCTTCGTCTTCGTCTTCGTCTTCGTCTTCGTCTTCGTCTGAATCTATGACGTAATGTGTATCTCCAAGCCCGTCACCGTCTGCATCCAGTCCTTTGTAATCACTCCAGAAGTTGCCTATGTAATTTGTGAAAGTCGTGTTGTTGTACTGGTAAGTCAATGGCTCTGTGGAGTTCCAGAAGTTGGCAGAATTAGCAGAATTAGCGTTCGTTGTATTGCTTATGAAGTTGTTGCCAGTAATGATATTGTTACTGGATTCGCGCAGCAAAATACCGTACCACAGGTTACTTATGACAGTGTTGCCTGCAATGACGTTATCGCTAGAATTTGCTGTGATGATAATACCCGCATGATTGTTACTTTCAACGTTGCCTGTAAGGGTATTGCTGTTGGAATCAAAGAGTACTATGCCGCCTTCGTTGTTGCTGGCTGTGCAGTTTGAAATGGTATTGTTGCTGGAATTTGCTGCGAGACGGATGCCGTACCAATTGTTGTTGCTGACGTTGTTGTCTTCGATGGAGTTGTTGCAGGACTCATGGAGCTCGATACCGTACCAATTGTTGCTGATGACATCATTGTCCCTAATATTGTTTCCGTTTGAGATTACTTTGATTCCCGCCTCAGCCGAATCTGGTAATGTGACTCTCGCACTTGATCCATTTTGCGAAATCAAACTCCTGTTGCCGGTGCCCGCGTTTGTCACCTCGAACCCCTCAAGCACTATCCCATCTGTGCACAGGATGATCGCACTGCCGTCTCCACCTGCATCCACGATCGGCTTCCCCTCGCCTGTATCCACTCCACGAAGCACGAGCTGCTTGCTCACGTTCACCGTCTCATAGTATGTTCCGCTGTGGACCACAATCGAGTCGCTGGAATTTGCTGCAGCTATCGCATCCTGGATTGATTCTCCGGGATGAACATAATGCGTTGCTGCAGAACCAGTTCCAATGCTTAGGAATACCAATACTGCGAATATAGCCACAAATAATACTGCCTTTCGCTTTCCAAAATTCACTCTTTTTTCGATTCTCATCTTTTTCTTCTTTTCACCTCCTAATTTTTTTCAACGACTGAAAGTCGCATATTTTTGCAAGCTTTTTGGTATTTAGACGTTTTTTGGTAGCCAAAAGATAAAGCCGCTGAATGCGGCTTTATAAGACTTATTACTCCCAGTACCAATGTAGCCATCTCTCGTAATCAAAACCTCCGTCTGGCGCCCCTACAATTGTATAGTAATCACCGCCCTCTGGTATTGTGTAATCGAAACAAGCGTATCCGTCGTGGTCCCTATCAATTATGCCTTCGCCACGCCACCCTATATCAACGACAGCCAAAAGGACATCAACATCTGATGGCGAATGATCTATTTCCACGAAGAGTTCATAGCCTTCAGCAAAATACCATGATCCATGTGCACGACCCTCACCTGAATCTAATTGTCCCGATATTGAAACTTTGCCGTGTCCCTTTTCCGCGATTATATCTTCTCTGCTGATCTCTTTGATTTCTATCAATTTTAATTGTTTCCCACCTGCGTCTATTGTCTTATTCACAAAATCTACTTTTACCGGTATTGTTGGTTCCGATTCCGGATGTTGACGCTGATACCCCTCAGGATGTGTAATTCCCGCTAGAATCAGTTGATATTCACCTGCATAGATCATTCCACTTATAAAATCGACCATTACTGATATTCGTTTGATAGTCTCATTACTTTCTGATGGTTTCAGGCTATCTACTGTTGTTGTACTGCTGCCGTCAACTTCAATATTCACCGTGCCATTCTCATCCGAGGTCGCTATTATTGAGGTGTTACCGGTTTTAACCAGCGTAGTGGTGCCGTCAGGGTTTATTTTGGACAATGTCACATCAGCAACTGGCTCATCTTCCGATACTTGTATACCGTCTATGGTGATATTCACCGTGCCATTCTCATCCGAGGTCGCTGCTACAGATGTGTTACCGGCTTTAACCAGCGTAGTGGTGCCGTCAGGGTTTATTTTGGACAATGTCACATTAGCAATTGGCTCGTATACCACATCAGCAACTGGCTCATCGCTCGCACTTACTGCTACGATCCCAGCCATCCCAATCAGGCAGATGCTTATCAAGGCAAGCAAAACAGCCACTTTCTTTTTCATCTTTTCATGTCACCTCCCAATTTTTTTGGACATTTATATAGCGCCCCTCCTCGGCGCTTTCCTTCTTCGCTTTTTCGCCCCCTCATGGATTCGCACCACGCAAGGGACATCTTTTATATTTTCACCCTTCATCTTCGCGCCTTCTATCTTTATTTTACGTTGAAGATAATATAAAACATATGTTAGTGCCACTTATAGTTAATGAATTGTAATATTGTCGAGAGTCAGCAATATTTCTATCATCCTTGATTTTCATTCACGAGAATTGACTCGTGGTGGCATTGGCATAACAATGAAATAGACTTTGTGGCTTTGAATGAAACTGCAAAAGAGAGAAAAGAGTACTTCACACTGTTTTCAAAGGAGGGGTTCATACAACATGCACAAAAAGAAAAAGTGGTAATTGTACAGTTGTGGTGAAGATATGAGTTGTCAGATGTGAGTATCTCTTGAGCTTAACGTCTCATACCTAAAATTTAACCCCTAAAACATCTCACCTATTCTAACGCTCATATCGGCAACACACCATATGCCGTGAACAAAGTCGAGAACAGAATTGCAATCATAGTCATTGCTTTAATTAGTGGATTTATTGCAGGACCTGCGGTATCTTTGAAAGGATCGCCGACCGTATC
>WSZT01000075.1 GCA_013139985.1 Candidatus Methanophagales archaeon
GTAATAGTTTTGCCGATAGCGGTCTCAAGACCATACCTTCTAATCCCGCTTCCCTATCCGCTATTTCTAATGCTTTCTTGTGCTGGCTCATTGGTCTTTCTCCGAGAACATCGCCCGTGAAGATGAATTCGGCACCTATTTCTTCCGCGATCCTTTTCGCTTCGCGCAGCATGTAACTATGACAGTCTATACAGGGGTTCATTCCCGAGCCATAGCCATACTTAGGGTTTCTTATTATCGCCAAATACTCGGCTCCTGCTTCTACATGTATAATCGGTATCTCAAACCTCTTGGCTACTGCACCAGCATAGTCCGTCTTTTCCGCTGTAAATGGCAAAATAAGTTGCAATGCTACGACTTCTATTCCCTGATCTAAGACAAGCTTAGTTGCCAATATCGAATCCAAACCGCCGGATAATAATGCTAACGCTTTCATTCCTTTTCCTTTTTAGAAAAAAGAAAACCTGTATTAAAACTTTTTTGCTTCGCAAAAAGACATTTACAAAACTTTTAAGAAAAGTTTATGTTTATTAAAAGAAAGTTGAAATTATATCTGCTGGAGGTGATTTTTAACTAATGATGAAAACCTACCAAAAAGTTGGACTATCTTTTTTGGTGCCCCTGCTAATAATTCTTTTTCTCTGGAAATGCTACTGCTTTTCGAGGCGGCGATGCCACCGGAACCGCTACAATAACATATCCAACCGGTCCAATACTAGCATCCGATGTAACCACGCCCTCAGCACCTCAAAACCTCGAGGCAACCACAGGTGATGGCTATGTGACCTTGGGCTGGTCTGCACCGAGCGATGATGGCGGTTCTGCCATAACAGAATACAAGATATACCGAGGCACAAGTTCTGGTGGTGAGAGTTATCTTACTTCTGTTAGTGTACCCACAACATATTACAAGGATACTGCAGTTACTAACGGTCAGACGTATTACTACCAAGTCAGCGCTGTAAACTCTGTTGGTGAAGGCGAAAAGTCTAACGAGAAATCTGCAGCGCCTGCGTCAAAGCAAATACCAACACCAACACCAACACCAAGTCCAGGACCAGAAACAGAGCCAACTGCAACACCAACGCCAACGCCAACGCCACATGCAACGGCAACACCCACTCCAACGCCATCGGTAACACCCATTCTATCATTTCAAGAAGTGATCGAAGAAGAACTTGAGAAACTATCTTCCGGGCGGATTCTTTTCAATCCGCCTGAAGAAATGAAAGTTGGTATAGAAGAGAGGGTCGTGGTGCGTCTTACTAAAGATATTACGGAGAATTTGACAGAGGGGCTTGAAGGGCCAGGAACTCCTCAAATTGAACCGATTGAAGTAGGGACATTTATGATGGTTACGCTAACCGGCGGGGATAGCTTTGATATTAACGCCCTAAGCAGCGAACAACAGGTGGTCAAACCGGTGGGATTTACCGAATGGTCTTGGGATGTGACACCTTTAACATCCGGCAGACAAGAGCTACACCTTACTGTTACCGTGAGAATATTGATTCCTGGTCAAGATGAGCAGAAAATAGATTGGCTTGTGATGGATAAGCAGATTAGCGTTGAAGTAAACCCCCCATACACTTTTAAGAGATTTATAGAGTGTTATTGGCAGTGGATAGTTGCTACAATAATCTCTGCAATCGCCGTAATTCCTATAATACTAAAATTGGGTGGACGAACTCGAAAGAAGTAGTCAAAGAGAAGAAGACAATTGTATTTGTTAGCCATAGCAATAAACTTGTCTTGCCTGTGCCTATTTCACATCTTATCAATAAAATCCTGCCTGTCTCTACGGATTCTTTTAGCTCTTGCCATTCTCGCTCCAGACCAATTAGGTTAGGACTCGGCCTGGTTGATATATGCATAGGGGAACAAGAAAACAAATTATTGACACAGATTAACGCAGATTAACGCAGAAGAAATCAAATCCGTGTAAATCTGCGTCCTAAATTAAATAGGTAAAAGTTATACTTTATATACAAAAACCAAAATGGCGATGAAAATTGATATTAAGAAGGGATATCCGCATCATGAAGTAAGCAGTATTATAAAGTCAGCACTGATTCGGGATGCTCACATTGCCGAATATAAGAAAAAAAAGTATGGGGGCATATGCAAGCGATTTGAAGAAGAATATAACATGAATTCTGCTGTGTTCATGGATAAGTGGGGATCTGGTAAGTTAGATGACCGCGACGACTATTTTGATTGGTTTGCAGCAAAGAAGGGTTTTGATGTCTGGGATAGGAGACTTCAGATATTGGCTGGGGTCAATGTATTAAATGAACGTTAGGGAATACAGTGCCTTTTTGCAGGAGATTATCCTGCACTGCCCTCTTGTTGATCATTGGAGCATGGAATTCGATGAGATTACACTCCAAGTAGGCTATTTCAGAGGTATGCTGGAATTCATAGATGGCTCCACTCTCCTTTTTATTGAATTTGTTGAGACCTCGGAGGGCGAGGAGGTAAAACGTCTGAAGTACAAATATCATTTACAATCTGAGAGTGAAGAGTTAATCGCGAGATGGGACAATGTTCCACATCATCCTGATCTAAGTTCATTCCCACATCACAAACACGACAAAAATGGCGTTCATCCTTCGGATCCCGTTGACTTGAGATCTGTTTTGGATAACATAACTGAATGGTTAGAGGAATAGCAACTGCTCTATCTTCGGTGGATTTCTTAATCCCAAAACAATTACAATTCCTAATCTCCACCACAAAAATCCCTGACTAAATTTAGATTCGCTTCTACAACCGTAAAAATTTCCGGGTATTCGCGCTCACTGTATATTTCTAACGCTTCCTCATATGCTTCTATCGCTCTCTTGCAGTTCTCCGCCTTCCCTTCTACCTCTGCTAGAGTTCTGTACGCATTACCAAGATTATTCTGCGTCGTCCCATATTGCATTGGGTACCGCTCGCGCGTATATACCTCCAGCGCTTCCTCAAATGCTTCTATCGCACTTTTGCAGTTCTCCACCTTGCCCTCTACCCCTGCTAGAGTTCTGTATGCAGTACCAAGATTACTCTGTGTCGTCCCATATTGCATTGGGTACCGCTCGCGCGTATATGCCTTCAGCGCTTCCTCAAATGCTTCTATCGCCCTCCTGCAGTTCTCCGCCTTAGCCTCTACCTCTGCTAGAGT
>WSZT01000207.1 GCA_013139985.1 Candidatus Methanophagales archaeon
GCTGCGTGTGGTAAGATCGCAAAGCAGATACTGGAGAAGAACGGGATTTCTGATGCTGTGGATGCAAATGTCATTGCTTGCGCTGCAACGGTAAATGAGCTGGTAGTCTACACGTGCATGGGCACCACGGATGCGTCAATAATATGGAAAGCATCTTTAGTTGGGACTGAGAATGAAACGGATACTATAGAGATACCAAAGGAGCAGAATATCATAAAGATAATCCCAATAGGCACGCTAACGTTTTCGGAGAGCCAAGACATGGCAAAACAGTTCGTTGATTTCGTTACTTCGGCGGAAGGAAAAGCGATTTTCGAGACACACGGGTTTACCACATACCCAAACGAAAAGTACGAATATGGCGATGGATAGAGACATAGAGAGAAAGAATGGTGGCATGATGTTACAATATCAACCAATAGGAATAATACACACAGAATTCCGGGATAAAAAAGATGCTCCAGTTCAAGGTGTATTCGCAAAAGACGCTAAGGGTACGGTGGAGTTATATCCCGAATATGTCGCGGGGCTCAAAGACATCGAGGGTTTCTCGCACATCATCCTCATTTACCATTTCCATCGCTCTGACGGCTATTCTTTAATTGCAAAGCCATTTTTAGAAGATGAATTGCACGGAATCTTCTCCATAAGGCATTTCAAAAGACCAAATCCTATTGGATTGTCCGTCGTGAAATTAGAACGAGTTAAATGGCACTTACTGGAAATCAGCGAAGTTGACATCTTGGATGGGACGCCGCTACTCGATATAAAACCCTTCGTCTCGCGATTTGACAACCGGTCGGATGCAAAAAGTGGGTGGCTTAGTAACCCCCATTTAGATCTGGTTAGGGGTGAATCCGGTAAGCATAGATCAGAATAGAAACTAGAGCGGGATAAATACGATGTTAAATGAATTGAAAGTGTCGAAGATTAAGATTATTACGATATTATCCTCTTTACTACTTGCCTTTTTTATTTTAGTCCTTATTACATGCGTTGTTACGCACACCACGCTGCCGGCACTGATGACAAGCCTTGCTTCCAAGGAGATACAATTTGCAATAAAATTGAGTTTGACAACAGCCGCCATATCCACTTTTTTATGTATCGTCATCTCTATACCGGCGGCATACGCGCTTGCTCGATACGATTTCTTTGGCAAGAGTTTGATTAATACCCTGATGGATGTACCGCTGGCTTTACCACCGCTGGTCGCCGGTGTGGGCTTGTTAATATTATTCGGCACGACATCGTTTGGAAAAGGGCTTGCTGAAATGGGACTTGTTTTTGTCTTCACCCCACTTGGAATAATAATTGCGCAATTCTTTGTGAATGTGCCGTTCATGTTCAGGATACTGAGAGGAACGTTTCAGGGTATAAATCCGAGATATGAGCACGTAGCAGAGACGCTTGGATGCACCGAGGCACAGGCATTTTGGCGTGTAACATTGCCCATGTCGAAGAACGGCCTCATGGCCGGCTCTGTTATAACGTGGTCAAAAGGGATAGGCGAGTTTGGAGCTGCACTGATGGTGGCAGGGGCAACGAGAATGAAGACCGAGACATTGCCCATTTCATTATACTTGAATATGTCATGTGGGGAACTCAATTTAGCCATCGCATCAGCAACCATCCTTATTGTCATATCGCTTGTAACTCTGTTCATTTTTGAAAGGTACGGTGGTTTTGCCCGTGTATTCTGAGGATCACGGAACGTTAAAGAAAATGATACACATAGAAAATATATCAAAGGATTTGGGTGAGTTCTTCTTACGCGATGTAACGCTCGATATAAAGGAAGGCGAGTATTTTGTTATTTTGGGCCCTACGGGTGCGGGAAAGACAATCCTGCTGGAGTCAATAGCGGGTATTTATCGCCCGGATAGTGGCAAAATTCTTCTTGACAATAGTGATATTACTGATGTCCCACCATGGGAGCGAAACATTGGCATGGTCTATCAGGATTATACCCTGTTCCCGTTTTTGACGGTGGCTGAAAACATCGGCTTTGGGCTGAAATCGAGAAAGATAGGAAAAGGCGAAACCAGACGTAAAGTGGATGAACTTGCAAACTTATTGGGTGTTTCTCATCTGTCGCATCGTTATCCCGCTACGCTCAGTGGCGGAGAACAGCAAAAGGTTGCAATTGCCAGAGCGATTGCCATTGAACCCCGAGTATTGCGTCTTGCCCCACCTTTATCCGCCTTAGACTCCAGGACGAGGGATTATCTGAGAGAAGAACTGAAACGAGTAAAAGAAGAATTTGGGATTACCATGGTTCATGTGACGCATGACCAGACAGAAGCGTTGGTTCTTGCGGATAGAATAGCGGTGATGATGCAAGGGCGGATAATGCAGGTAGGCACGCCTAATGAGATTTTTAATAAGCCGCTGAACAATGATTTAGCCGATTTTGTCGGTGTTGAGAATATATGGGGCGGTATCGTGCGAAATAATGAGAATGGCATTGTGGCGATAGAAGTTGAGACAGGGGATACAATATTCGCAGTTTCCGAGTATCAGGATGGTGCGGTAAAAGTGTTTTTAAGACCGGAAGAGATAATTTTGTCGGAGCACAAGGAAGATAGCAGTGCCAGAAATGCTATAAAAGGAAGAATAAACGAATTGCAAGATATTGGCCCGTTAACACATATAAAATTGGATGTCGGGCTTATAGCACATATTACAAAGCAATCGCGTGAAAGCATCGGGCTGCAAAAAGGGAATGAAGTCTACGCAATGTTCAAGGAGACTTCGGTGCATGTGGTGCGAGAATAAAAAGCTGCACACTTCTTTAAAGGTGGATTGTACTATGTGTTACCGATAAAGGTTTGCTGAGAAAGCAAGAGAAAGAGGAAAAACGAAAACCTTTTTATATCGATATGTATATCTTAGCATATCGGTGATGATATTATGGAAAGAAGAAAAATATTAGCCTTTGGAATAGCGATGGTAGTAATTGTCTGCGTATCGCTTGCCTCCTTTTACAACCCTACTGTGGAAGCGCAAGAAGCCAAAACACTCAAAATCTTCCACGCCGGTAGCTTAGCGGTACCTTTGGAAGAAGCGGAGAAACAATTCGAGACGTTACATCCGGATGTAGATGTGCGCCGGGAGTCAATGGGTAGTATAGCAGCGATAAGACAGGTAACAGATGTCGGAAAGATAGGGGATGTGGTTGCATCCGCAGATTACACGCTCATACCAAGCATGATGTATCCCGAGTATGCAGATTGGGTTGTCCGATTTGCAACGAACGATTTAGTGCTTGCATATAATCCGGAGAAGAGTAGATATGCAGATGAAATTACGCCCGATAACTGGTATGATATTCTTCGGCGAGATGGTGTAGTGTTTGCATTCTCAAGCCCGAATCTCGACCCTTGCGGATACAGGGCAGTAATGGTGTTTCAGCTTGCGGAGTTATATTACGGCGATGACCAGATATTCGATGAGTTGATTCTCAACAACACGGCAATTACGATAAGTGAGGAAGACGGTACGTATCTCATAAAGACGCCAGAAGATTTGAAGCCAAATAGAGAGAAGGTAAGTATAAGACCGAAATCGGTTGAACTCGTAGCGATGGTTGAGGTAGGGGGGCTCGATTATGCTTTTGAGTACAGGAGCGTTGCCGTTCAGCACAATTTAGCATTTGTTGATTTGCCGGAACCAATAGATTTGAGCAAGGTGGAGTATGCGGATGTTTACAAAAAGGTCAAATTAGAGACTTCGGATGGGAAGACAAAAACGGGCAAGCCTATTGTTTATGGTATTACCGTACCGAAGAACGCGGAAAATCCTGAGCTTGGGCTGGAGTTCGTGCAGTTTGTCATAGGCGACTTTGGACAGAAGATCTTTGCCGATATGGGACAACCACCAATTGTGCCAGCGGAAGGAAGTGGCGTATTACCTGCTGAATTAGCTCTTACACCACTAATAACGCCAACTCCCGCAGTGTCAACACCTATGACTTCTCTGACTCCAACGCCAACACCAGGCTTCGAAGCGGTATTCGCGGTTACAGCACTATTAGCAGTTATTTATGGCCACTTGAGAAAGAGAAGGGAGTAAAAGAGCGGCAAAAAAACATGACGCGGTAAGGACAAGGAGGCATATTGGATGGCCGTTATTACAACCCATTTTTATCCAACGTGGAATTGTTAGCGCGGCCATCAGCGAGAGGCGGACGCCGCACCGCCTCTCGCTTCTTTTCGCTTTAGAGGCTGTCTCACAATTCAAAAATACAGTAAAAAGAAGCTCAGATAGAGCTTTATAACCCAAAATAAGCACATAAATTCCAAAATATCTGATTATGGGTCAATCTCTTTAGTCGGTGGGTTGAGTGGTCGGAGCATAACTACAAAGGAAGAGGTAAAGATGAATGGAAAATAAAAACATACATATAATTATATAATAGAAATAGGTAAAGGTATATAAGGGGGCAGATAATAAGTTAATTTCATAATGCACTATTAGGTGGAACAATAATGCGTAACATCCAAAATCTTCGTGATTTTAAGGAACGATTGCAAGCAGGGTTTGATAATAACGAAGAATCCTTAGAAATATTCGGTAAGACGTACTCAACTCAACTAAAAGCATATCTGATAGAAAGCAATCATTCAACTACAAATGCGGTAGTCTGTCCTTGTGGAGAGTGGCAAAAACTTGATTCGGTAGATTGGTATGTAAATACAGGGGGTGACTTTCCTAATACATTATTTCTGGATTCAACGAGAGATCGAGTGTGGATAATATATAGTATAATGGGTGCAACTGAATCAGATTTGTTTATCGAAAACTGGATCAAAAGCATAAAAGGACTTGATAATTGTTGGTTATCAAGAAATCAGCTATTGCATTGGGAAGGTTTGGAATCTTGGAGTCAAAGAGGGTTAGGATTGAAATTCTCTGACGGTCTTTCTCCTGAAGAAGATGCAGGCAATTTCAGTCTGAAAGCATGGTATGGGGCAAATCAGTATATACAAGGTTTGGATGAGATTCTTAAGCAAGCAGAGGAGAAATTCGCTATATATAGCGTAAGATGGCAGAAGAGGACGAATGGTTCAGTATCGCTCTCTGCGGAATGGTATAGCAACGGTAAGGCTACCATAAATCGGGCAACAGATGTTGACGAGGTTTTGATTTACATTGCGGAGATGGCAAATCGATATTCGGATGCTCTAAAAGATGCAACAAAGCTTCGTGACAAAAGCATGGGTGCTTTTGAGATAGATTTTAGCCAGGAGATTGATCTAGAGGCATTTTCTAATACTGTTGCCAAGGGAATCGGTGAAATGAAACTGTGGCTTGTGGAAACTGAAGCACAACCAGACTTCCGAAGATTTCGGGGGATTGATCTTCACACTTGGGACCGTGTTTTATTAGATGTTGGTACGAACTTTGCCCATCTTACGATTCCTGGTGTGGGTTGCGTTAATGCAGCCCCTCGGATTGCTGCTATTCAAGGTGAAGATAATGCCGGTAAAACATCTATCTTTTATGATGGAGTGATGGTATTTGCCTGAATTGGATGACCGAATACTACTGTGGCGCAATACAATCCAGTTATTCCATAGCTATAATCGACCAGATTTTGTCGGTCCGTTCAAGGCTATTGGATTTAGCTATGTGGTGGAAAGGCATTTTCTAACTAAGCAGGGCGAAGAACGGAAACCAGATATTGTTGCAAGTGGTGAATCGGGTTGGATAATTTTAGAGTTGACAACACAGACAGGATCAAAAGAACCAAAACTTGATACCTATAAGGCAATAGATCCACGAAACCTAAATCAATATGTATCTAATACTCATGATAGTACTCCTGACATCTTAAGCAGTCGACTATCTTTTGTCGACGATGGACCATCTTGCCAGATTATCGTAAAGGATATTCTTAGAGTAGAAAAAGAGGGGTATCTCGACAATCAAGATTTAAAAGATGCATTAGGCCGAGCTAAAGGAGCCGATTTAAGCAAACTACCTGAAATACCGGTCGCTATAGTACCAGAAATGAAATCTAAAGAGATCCGCCGTGGATTAGTTGATATAGTTATGCAACTATTCGAGCCAAATAGTGACGGAAAGACATCGCTTCAATTGGTAGAGGAGGGGCTGGAAAGATTATATGACAGAATAGGTGTCACTGAAAAACGTAGTCTAATGAATAAGGTAAATAATGTGATGGATGATCTGATAAAAAATCACCTTCCTGAATATCTCGAATTGACAAAAGAAGGCAAGTATAAGGCTACAGAGAAATTCAAACAGCACCATAAGACGATGGGACATATAGCCTCTAGATTGGGGGACTGGGCTGCTCCAGGTCCACAAAAGACTTGGGATGACTCTTTTGCTTCCCGTTAATTTGAAATATTCTTTTGGAATCGTTAGTATCTCCTTTCTGAACATAGACCAATCCCATGCGTGTTCGGTTAAGGGGATTTGTAAGTCTATTCTATTTAAACATACCAAGATAACGGTATATTTGCAAAAATAGATGTTGTTTCTTTAGGGTTAATTTGTTAGATTTGAACGTTTAAAAACTTATATATCATTTGTTACAATGTAACAGTCAAATGAAAAAGGATAAAGTGATACTAACAAGGGTAGATGAATTTATCG
>WSZT01000206.1 GCA_013139985.1 Candidatus Methanophagales archaeon
TGGAAGCTCTGGAGAAGAGAAATATTCCAATAGTATTTTGCACAGCGAAAACATTGGCCGAGAACGAATATTACCGTAAAGAGATGGGAATAGAAGACCCGTTTATTGTGGATAATGGTGGTGCGATTTTCATCCCTAGGAATTACTTCTCTTTCCGTTTTGATTCTAAAATTAAGGGCGATTACTGTGTCGTTGAACTGGGTGCTTCTTATAATGTGTTAAGGGCAGCATTAACAGAAATCCGAGAGGAGACGGGATTCAAGATAACGGGTTTTGGTGATATGACGGCAGAGGAAGTAGCAAAAGATGCTAATTTTAGTGTTGAGAAGGCGGAACTTGCAAAGGCGAAGGCATATAATGAGAGTTTCATCTTTGATGAACCAAAAGCGAAGGAGGCTATTTTGTTTGATACGATTAGAGAAAAGGGGTTTAGTTTCACTCACGGTGGAAGATACTACAACATACACGGGAAGAATGCGAACAAGGGGAATGCAGTGACGATTCTCACGCAGCTCTTCAAGAAGGAATATGGTGAAATAAAAACCATAGGTGTTGGAGATAGTACGAATGACATTCCGATGTTGAAAGCGGTGGAGCAGCCAGCAATAGTGAAGAACAAAAAAGGGACATGGCTTGATCTCTCTCTACCAGACCTTTATAAAGCGGATGGCGAGGGACCGGAAGGCTGGGTCGAAGTCGTGGAAAAGTTTATAATATTGAGTGTGTGATATTGAGGTGAGAGGTATGACAACCGAGAAGAAAGAGGGCGGAAGTAAAGATACTATTTATCTCGTTCCTCACACACATTACGATGCCATCTGGGTATTCACAAAGGAGGACTATCTTTATATTAATCTGATGCTCATTCTGAGGGAGGTTGCAGAGCTTATTGAAAAGACAGATTACAAGTTCTTGATAGAGCAGACCTTTCTGCTGGAGGCGATGGAAACCAGGTCTTCGGAATTGTTCGCAAAGATTGCGAAGAGCATAAAAGAAGGCAAGATTGAGATTGCTGATGGCGAATATCTAATGGCAGACACAATGCTCCCGGAAGGTGAGACATTGATAAGAGAGATTTTACATGGTAAGAGATACGTAAAGGATAAATTTGGGGTGAATGTGCCCGTGATGTGGCAGGCAGATAGCTTTGGCTTGAATGCCCAGCTTCCACAGATATACAAAAAATCCGGCTACAAGTACGTTGCATTCAGAAGAGGGTCAGCGAAGAGAGAGCCTACGGAATTCCTATGGGAAGGTTTGGATGGAACGCGGATTTTAGCTCACTGGATGCCTTTAGGTTATAGAGCTGGGTTAGACTTGACAAAGCTGGATGAGAGCTATGAGAAACTTAAGGCAGTTGCGGCAACCTCTCATATCCTGATGCCCTCGGGGAGTGGAGTTACATTGCCACAGCCAGAGACATCGGAGGTGGTGAAGGCGTGGAATAAGAAGAGCGGCAACGTAGCGAAGATGAAGATTGCAACACCACACGAATTCTTCGAAGCATTAGAGAAGGAAATAGAAGATAAGAACCTTAAGCTGGAAGTAAGGAAGGGGGAGATGTATTCCGGAAAGTATTCGGCGGTGTTTCCAGATTGCTGTTCGAGCAGGATGTGGATAAAACAGGGGCTTTGTGATTATGAGAATTGGTTGCTATGTTGCGAGCGATGGTGTACAATAGGTCACCTCTTTAATGCACATTATCCTTTTGATGAGCTGAGAAATTGTTGGCGGATGGTTTTATACATTGCATTTCATGATGTCGCCCCTGGAACAGGGATGGACAGTGGCTACGATGAGGTGAAGCAATATCGTGGCTTTATCACCGCAGAGATGTCCAACCGATGCACTAATGTACACACTAAATTAATAGAGACGGAATCAGCGGGAAGCGATGTTAAAGCGGAAAGCGGCGATATAATCGTATTTAACTCGCTCTCGTGGGAAGTTAAGAATTGGATAGAGATGGATTTGAATTTTGACATGGGCAAAGTAGTAGAGCTCAAAGCGTTAAAGAGTGGGGAAGAGGAGATAGATGTTGAGGTCATAAACTTTGCACGGTATGAGGATGACTCGTTGAGATATGCGAGGATAGGATTTGTACCCACGGTTCCTGCAATGGGCTATAAGGTGTATAATCTCCTTGAGCGAGAGCCCAGACGGTACCGCTATGACCAGAGTTTTATCATGGTAAGGGGAAACACAATAGAAAACCGATTCTTTGGGGTAGAGGTGGATCCCGCCACAGGCTTGATTGATGTCTCTTTAGACGGTAAAGAAGCGGGAAGGGAGAGGATTTGCACGGCGAATGAACTTGTGCTGGAGGAAGAAGCCGGCGACCTATACTACCACCGTCAAACACTTGCTATCCCTCTGAAGACAGAGAAGGGAGAAGGAGTGAAGTATGGCTCATTCAGTGTAAAGAACTTCTATATAGCTAAGAGTCCTTTGAGACGGGTTATTAATGTTGAGACCAATTACTTTTCACTGCGATGGCCGTATAGATTGACAGATAAGCAGAAGCCACTTATATGGCGGCATAAATTCTTAGAGTGCACGAAGAAGATAGTAGTTTATAAGGACATTCCAAGAATAGATTTCGTTACTACTATAGTGGATAAACATCCAAGGGCACGGCTCAGGGTCCGGTTCTCTACGGACATGAAATCTCTGACTTATGCCTGTGGTACCCAATTTGGTGTTGTTTCACGACCGACAGACCTGTGGCATTATAAACCGAAAGAGAAGTGGGTTGAGGAGCCCTGTGGTGTATTCCCCTCGTTGAGGTGGCTTGATTATTCTGATAGAAAGAAGGGCCTAACGGTAATTCACAGTGGTATACCGGAAAATGAGGTGCGAGATGGAGACGTCTATTTAACACTGCTCAGAAGCGTTTCGATGCTCTCTTCAGATGGTAAGACAGGTCCTGCAATTCCTGTTCCCGATGCGCAGGAGTTGAGAAGATATGTGTTCAACTATTCCATTTACCCGCATGAAGGAGATTGGAGAGACGCTTCAGCATATAAACATGCTTATGAATTCAACTGCGCATTATATGGTATGCAGTTGCCAGAGGATAAGAAGCTCCCTTTGAAACGGTCATTTTTGACGATAGAGCCAGATAACGTCATTTTATCCGCGATGAAGATGGCCGAGGATGAGGATGGTGCGATTATAAGATTTTATGAGACCAAGGGTGAAGAAACGGATGCGGAAATAACGCTGTTCAAAGAGCCAAAGACGGTCAAGGTGGTGAACATGCTGGAAGAAGAGGATGAGACAGTGAAAAAGGAGTTAAAGAAGAAGGGTGAAAGAATACTGTTGAAGATGAATCCCTTTGAGATAGTCACATTGAAGGTGAAATTTTAGTTGGATTTTATGCTTTCTTGCCCCCTAAACAGCTTCATTTATGCTTTACGAAATGAGACCTTTTTAATCACCTTCTGCCTCCATCTCTTCCTGTCTTTTTATGTACTCGCTTAACGCTTTCTCCACTTCCAGCCCAAATACGGTATGTAATTTACCGTACTTCTTCAATACGTACTCCCGGAACGCATTGACTACCTCCGCATTCAAACCCCGCACATGTAGTTCCGCTCTCTGCATTACTTCACCTCTAGGTGTGTGCTTTTGCACTGCGACTCTGGACTTGCTAACCGCTCCTGAAATTCGATCGCGGTGAGATATGACTTCAGTGCCTTCTCTACTTCCAGCCCGAGCACGGTATGTATTTTACCGTATTTCTTCTGTACGTGTCTTTTGAATTCTATTAACGTATCTTCGCTTATCCCCCTTACATCTAATCTCCCCATCTTTTTCACCTTTCTTTTTTATTTTTTGCCGGCAAGCTATATAAACATCTACTAACTTGGTACTAAAATGGCAACATAATAAAATTACGCTTTTACAACATGGCCTCTCTCAAATGCATAGCCGGCATCCTTCAGCCTACGCTGAATCGTAGGCACTGACACGTTTACATAGTCAGATATATTCGCCCAGGTCATGCCCTTGTTCTTCATATCTATAACGCTTCTCAAATTGATCTTCTTCGCTGTACGGCCAAAGCGTTTATCCGTAAGTCCAGCCTCTATCTTGCGTTTCAGTTCTTCCCTCCCGCGTTGTGTGTTCTCTAATATTTCAACCCTCTTCCATTCTGCTACATGGCTCAAAATGTTCATTACTATTCTTCCTATCTCCGTACTTGTGTCTATGTTCTCCTCTACGAAATAGAGCGACATGCCTATGTTGTGCAGCTCTAGCTCAGTCTTTATCATTTCGTTCAGGTTCCTGCCAAACCTGTCAACCCTGCGGCAGTAGATACGTTGAACATGATTCCGGTGTGCGTCCTGGACCATCCTCTGAAATTCTTTCATATGCTCTTGGCTCTTTCCGCTTACGTATTGGTCCACATATTCTTCTACAATTTCATCGTCTTCGCCTCGCGCTTTTCGTCTGCAAATCTCTAGCGCACTTTCTATGCGCTTTGCCATCCCTGTTATCGTTTCTTCTTTGTCCCGGTATGTGGGACTTATCCGGACGTATATTGCGGCTTTCATAACTATTAAACATATTAATAATTAGTTTATATAAACCAAATCGCATTAAATTTAATATTATAAATAATGGCTATTTATTTGGATGTGTATCATATATGGTTGTAGTGCCTGTACTTATGTATGGTGTACGCGACTTAATAATGGTGAAGAATGAAAAGTGGTAATCGATGATAGGCGTTCGACCAAAGTTTGGGTGGTATATGCGAACCTTGTTCGGCTATAACACCAAATCGGAGGGATATGCGAAGTGAGTTCGGATATATCAATGTTATATGACATTCGAAACTCCTTAAATTTAAATTGTTAAAGATGAAATGATACATGTGGTGGTAAAAAATGATACACTTACGCTTATCTCAAGATCAAGATATCGGTGGTTTTGTCATCGAGAATGCGAAAAAAGGAGAACAAGTAAAAATACTATCAAAGGCATCCCTTATTTCTGATCAGGCAGTGTTCTATAATTATACTGAACAGATATCAAATATATTTCTAGGTAGAGCAAAAGTTCCCATTGATAGCGTATATCAATTTTTAGTGATTATTCACAAAGATTTGAGTGCGGACTTAGATATAAATGAGTTTCCAGTTGTAGTAGAACTCAGAGCAAAAAGAGACATAAAAAAGGGTGAGGCAATCGGTCAAAATGATATTGCAGATATAATAAGATTGAATTTTCCAAACATTAAAATCGAAAAAACGGACAAAGTAATTTACTGTTTTAAAGTTGGTTGGAAATTTGCTTTATTTTTTGATTTAGACCGACGATATGACTTAGAAATTGATAAAATGGAGCTAGAATTGGGCGCACTTTACCGCTATCTACAATTCCAATACGTATACAAAGTTCTGGAGTCTGAAACACAGTTTGATGAAATGGTCAGTGACGGATGGTTCCCATTCATAGAAATTATCGGGGAAGACTACAAAAAAATATGTGAGTTTTACCAAAACAAATTTGATTTTGATAATAAGATGAAGAAATTAATCGATAGCTTTGATCAAAACAGAATAGAAAAAATAACGAAGAAATGGTGGAAAAATAAGATTTTCAAAGATAAACAGTCTTTAATTGAAGCAGGTATCAAAGCTTATTTACAAGATGATGAAAGTGGCTTTATTAACTGCATCAAAAACCTTTCTTCGGAAATAGAGGGAATAATACGGCTACATTATTTAGACGAAACCAGCAAAGGACGAGCCAGTTTTTCAGATTTAAAAGACTATTTGATAAATAAGGGGAAAGCCAAGTCTGGCTTTGACTATTCTTTGTTCTTACCAGCTCCATTTCTAAAATATCTAAATGATGTATTTTTTGTAAATTTCGACCTTCTGAAAGGAGATGTAAAGTTATCACGTCATAGTTCTAGCCATGGAGTGGCGAAACCGGAAGATTATAAAAAAATAAAAGCACTTCAAACAATTCTTATGCTTGATCACGTTTATTTTTATTTAAGTTAAATTATGAAAGAAAGTTTCAAACATCATATAACAGAGCGTATCTGGCTTCGGCTGACGCCTTCGCTCAAATCCTGCGAAGCTGGACTTCCGATGCACTCGAAACGTTATACCTAAAAAAACACTTGAAATAAAAAGTTTCGCGCTAATCGTTTACATTTCTTGCTTCACTACACCATCGCTTCGTTCGGCTCATTTGCTTGAAATACCCCCACATGCCCGCTCTCACTCACAACCTCTTCATTTTCCTCTTCCGCCACCACGTAGAAATATTCACGTACATTCATAACTCGCTTTAGCTTTCCTTCATTTTCCATATCACGCAAATATAACTTCACGCGTGTACGCACTCGCGGCTTATCCAATTTCTTCTTTAACTCTCGTGTAGTGCAATTACCGGAATATTTTTCGTAGATCGTATCAAACGATGTTGGCTGCTCTGTCAATAACTCTTGTAACACATCCGCCAGGATACTTCGATGTTCCTGTTCTATTCTCAACCTCTCGGCTTTTGCTATTTCTGCCACACCTGGGTCGTCATGACTTGTAGCATCACTATCAATTTCACCATCATCATCGAGACAGTTTGCGGTGTAAAAAACTCTCCCGGGTTTCATGTTGCCTATATCAAACTGAGGTGCAGATGGCTGAGGCTTACTTGCTTTTGATTTCGTGTAATCCTGCAAGCCATTAAAGAACATCCATGCACCAAATCCATACAGCAGTAAGAACAATCCACAATATATCAGTTCGAGCATCTACTAACTTAGCTACCTCCACGTAAACGTATCCTTCTTGTAAACAAATACAAAATTCGGAGATCACGTTGGAGCGATCTGTGCCGGTCAAACTTTCCGAGGGCGATATCCGCTACGGTGCCGCGAATTACAAAGTTATCGGCTTGAATTGCGTGGTCGGTAAGCGTGCAACTTTCCGTTTGCAGCCTTTATCGCGAGCTAAAGACGTTGTTATTCCGATTACGCTGAAATACGGTAACCACTCCAGAACCTTCACATATACTATTCTAGCGGAGGAAGTTTTAGCCATAGCGCCTGTGGTTGCTGCGCAACCTGTGTCGCCGGAGCCTACGCCTGTGCCCGTGCCGGGCAAGAGTGACATAGTAATGGTTGTGTTAGGTGCTAGCGTTATTCTAATCACGGTAATTATTGGGATTTCGGTGATGCAAATAAAGCGTCCTCACTCACGAGAAAAATAGAAAAGTTTTTATATATCTTATGCTTTTGTACATCCTATAGGAAGTATATATTCTTCTTTTTACTGGAATTTTGCGTTGTGGCCTCTTAAGCACGGGGTATAATGACTTTCGGAGCTAAGATTGGACAAA
>WSZT01000088.1 GCA_013139985.1 Candidatus Methanophagales archaeon
GGCTCTGTGTAGATATATTAGCACAAAATATGTGGTTGCTGTTAATTCCGGAACAAGTGCATTGGATATCGCAGTTCAAACCCTGAATCTACCCGCAGGTGCTGAAGTTATTACAACACCGTTTACTTTTGTAGCAACGTCAAATGCGGTATTATACAACAATCTAAAGCCGGTTTTTGCGGATATAGAAAAAGAAACAAGGAATATCAATCCTGAAGAAATAAGGAAAAAGATAACAGACAAAACAAAAGCGATAATTTATGTTGATTATGCGGGACATCCATGTGATATTGAAGAAATAAAGGATATTGCTGAAGAACATGAGTTATATTTAATTGAGGATGCAAGTCACGCGATTGGTGCGGAATACAAAGGCAAGAAAATAGGTAATTTCGCGGATATGACGATATTTAGCTTCCATCCGGTAAAGCATCTGACAACCGGAGAGGGAGGTGCAGTAGTAACAAATAACAAAGAATTTTACGATAGATTGAAAATACTGAGGAATCATGGTATTGACAAGAGCGCATTAGAACGGTTTGGACCGGAAGCAGGATGGGCGTATGATTTAAAGTTTCTTGGCAGAAATTACAGAATAACCGATTTTCAAGCAGCATTGGGGATTTCGCAATTGAAAAAACTGGATGAGTTTATAAGAAGAAGGGAAGAGATTGTGGAAATGTATAACGAAGCTTTTGAAGATGTGCCGGAAATAGAGGCGCCCGTTATGAAACCATACGCTAAACCGGCATGGCATATTTATACGGTTTTGTTGAATGGCATAGACAGAGACAATTTTTTCAGTAAGATGAGGGAAAGAGATATTGGAGTGAATGTTCATTATATCCCGATTTATCGCTTTTCATATTACCAGGAGCAGTTTAATATTAATCCAGAGGATTTCCCGGTAACCGAGGAAGTGTTTAATGGGATTATCACATTATCTTTATTCCCAAAAATGAAAGATGATGAAATTTTCTATGTAATTGAGGCTGTGAAAAAAGTGATTAAAGAGGTGACGAGGAGTGGATGATCGTAAGGAAGTTTATAAGCTCGCCTTAGAACATGCTTTAAATAAGATAGAAAAGAATATGGATGTGTTAAAAGATTCTTTTCCATTTGTTACTATCAATGGTAAATGGGAACTCTGCAAGGAGGAGGATTGGGATTTGAACATCTTTAAGGATGGATATTGGTGCAATGGTTTCTGGATTGGCATGCTTTGGCTTGCATACAGACTAACTAAAAAAGATAAATTTAAGAAGAGAGCATACGTGTTATGCCGATTAATCGAACCGCGGAAGAATAGCAACAAAATCCATGATTTAGGGTTTCTCTTCTATCCTTCTTTCTGTGTGGGATATGAAGTGGTAAAAGACGAATATTTAAAGAGTGTTGGTTTGACGGCTGCTGATTCGCTTCTGTCGAGATTTAACGATAAAATTGGTGCGATAACGGTTTCAGGAGAGCTCGATAAGAGTGGATTGATTGCTATTGATACAATGATGAATTTGCCTTTGTTATGGTGGGCTTATGAAAAAACAGGTGGCAGAAGGTACTACGATGTAGCATACCGGCATGCATTCACAACGATGCAATATTTTGTTAGGGATGATGGTTCAACATATCATATAGCAGAGTGTGACCCAAATAGTGGACAGGTTAGAGGGAAGACAACGTTGCAAGGATATAGTGCCGAGAGTTGCTGGTCAAGAGGACAAGCATGGGCGATTTATGGATTTGCTTTGGTGTATAGACATGCAAAAAAGAAAGAGTTCTTAATAACAGCGGAAAAACTTGTGGAATATTACATTGTTACTTGTCCATCAGATCATGTACCATATTGGGATTTTAATGCACCAGATATACCAAATACGGTTAAAGATAGTTCTGCTGCTGCTATAACTGCTTCTGGATTGTTGAAGTTCCGTGGGAAGAAGGAATTTGGAGATATTGCACTTAATATTTTAGATTCTCTATGCAAATGTTATTTGGCTGAAGAAGACAAGGATGGGATATTGAAGCAGGGTTGCTTCAACAAGCCAAAAGGAACAGATGTAGATGAAAGTTTGATTTGGGGCGATTTTTATTTTATGGAAGCACTGACTGAAGCTATATATATTGGAAAGTGACATAATAGAAACGGGTGAGTTTGATATGCCAGAACAGATGACAAAGCAGATGGAAGAATGGGCGGGGAAATTTGGCGAGGAATATGTCGATAGGAATATAACATCTCCTGAAGAGTTTGATAATCTCCTTCGCAGTAGAATAGGATTTTCGAGAACCGAGCAGATTGACGAATTCTTGTCTGATTTGGAGTTGAATAATATCCTTGAGGTTGGCAGTAATGTCGGAAATCAGTTATTACTTCCGCAGAAAAAGGGTTTTGAAAATTTGTGTGGAATTGAACTTAACCGGTATGCCGTAGAAAAAGCAAAAGAGAGAAAGTACCCCTATCTGAAAGATAAAAAACTTGTTGACCAGGTTTTTTTGCTGAAAAAAGAGTGAGCAGATGAATCCTATGAATACCGTTGCGATAATACCTGCTAGAGGGGGGTCAAAAGGCATCCTAAGAAAGAATATCAAAGAGCTTTGTGGAAAGCCACTTATAGCTTACATCATAGAAGCCGCTCTAAAGGTGGAAGAACTGGATAGAGTTATAGTATCTACCGAAGATAACGAGATAGCAGCGACGGCAAAGAAATATGGTGCAGAAGTTCCTTTTATCCGACCAGAAGAGCTTACCGAAGATGAAACACCGACTTTGCCGGTTTTACAGCATGCGGTAAAATACTTAGAGGAGAAAGAAAAGTACAAACCTGACATAGTGGTTCTACTGTACGCAACTTCTCCTTTGCTGAGGGCGGAGCGAGTGACCGAAGCGGTAAAGAAGCTAAAAGAAGGTGGATTTGATTCTGTTTTAAGTGTGGTCGAGGATAGGGGACATTACTGGATTGAAAAAGGGGATAAATATGAAAGAGTATATCCGAAGGATCCAAAGAACAGGCAATTTGAGAGGCCTTTATTCAAGGAAACAGGAGCATTTTATTTGTGTAGAAGAGAGCTATTAATAGAAGAAAATACAATGGTTGGCGGTAAAATAGGTTTTTTAAAAATGGAAAAAGCGGAGACCATAGATATTGATGAACCTCTTGACTTCGAGATCGCTGAGTTTTTTATGAAGAGGAGAGAAAATGGCAAAGATTAAAATTGGAAATAAATTGATTGGTGCTGGCGAACCTTGTTTTATAATAGCAGAAGCAGGCTCCAATCACAATGGCAGCTTAGAGCAGGCAAAGAAATTAATAGATGTCGCTGTGGCGTCAAAAGCGGATGCAGTTAAATTTCAAATCTACAAAGCAGAATCTCTTTATTCGAGATACACGCCAGAATTCAGTTATTTAAAAGGACAAAATGTCTATGAACTAATCAAAAGTATCGAAACACCAAGAGAATGGCTAAAAGAACTTGCGGGATATTGTGAAGATAGAAATATTACATTTTTGGCAACACCATTTGATTTTGAGGCTGTTGACCTTTTGGACAAATACGCTCCAGCGTTTAAGATTGCATCATTTGAAATCACTGATTTAGAATTGTTGCAATATGCAGCAAGAAAAGGAAAGCCGATGATTATATCAACAGGAATGGCTAATTTATGTGAGATTGAGGATGCAATAACTGCGATAAAATCAGTTGGGACTGAGGATATTCTTTTGTTGCACTGCAATTCGTTATATCCAACGCCGGTTGAGGCTGTCAATTTAAAAGCAATGGAAACGATGAGAACAGCTTTTAAAGTTCCAATTGGATTTTCTGACCATACTTTAGGAATTCATATTCCAATAGCTGCGGTTGCGATGGGCGCTTGTGTAATAGAGAAGCATTTTACATTGTCAAGGGAAATGAAAGGTCCAGACCATTCTTTTGCGATTGAATCAGCCGAATTGAAAGAGCTGGTAAGATGTATAAGAGAAGTGGAGAAAGCAAAAGGAACGGGAATAAAGAAAAAGTCTGAATTAGAGGGTGAAGGATATGAGAAGGCGAGAAGGAGTATTCATGCAAAAGTTGATATTCTAAAAGAGACTAAAATAACAAGAGATATGTTAATAATTAAAAGACCGGGATACGGAATAAAGCCGAAGTTTATTGATGTAGTTGTTGGTAGAGAGGCAAAAAGGGATATAAAAGAAGATGAATGGATAACTTGGGATGCAGTTTAACAAAAGGTGAAAGCATGTTAGAAGGTAAGCAGGTAAGACTGAGAAAAATAGAGGAGGTTGACTTACCAAAACTCCGAGACTGGAGAAACTCGCCGTATATTCGAGCATACACTAGGGAGTACCGCCCTTTGAATATGTTAAATCAAAATAAATGGTTCTCATCTCTTTTAATAGATCAAACAAATGTTATGTTTGTTATCGAGAAAAAAGAGGATAGTGAGCTTGTTGGATGTTGCGGTTTGACATATCTCAACTGGAAGGAAGGACATGGAGAAGTCTCTATATATATCGGCGACCAAAAATGGCAGGAGAAAGGATATGCAAGTGATGCACTTCAACTTTTACTTAATTATGGGTTTTGTGAACTGAGATTACATCGTATATATGCTATCATCTTTGAATACAATGAAGCCAGCATAAAGTTCTTTGAGAAGAACAAGTTTAAATTGGAAGGGAGACATAGAGAAGCAAGATTTTGGGATGGAAAATTTCATGATGAGTTGGTGTATGGGCTTCTGGAGCATGAATATTTAGAAGAACACATTTGATGAATAAGACCGCACAAGGGATTTATAGCTTTACCCCCCATTTGGGATGTTTTTCATCTTCTCGTTTTCCCTTTCAATTCTGATTTAATGTATTCGAGCAGGCCTGCTGGCTGAGCCAAATCCAGGAAAAAATCCAGGTCCCGTTTCTTAAACTCGCGAATGATGACTAACACCCCCACATAGACCGCTACCCCAACCAAAGCGAACCCAATCAAATGATACCACCTAACCAGCGGGACCAAAGAATTGAGATAATATAACACTATGCCCATGACAACACCAGCAACAATGTGCCGTGGCGTATTCGTCTGCATCAGTTTTATGCCCGTTAATCTCATCGCAGCCACCCTCAAACCAACAAATCCCACCATTTGAGACAGTACCGTTGCAGTCGCAGCCCCTACTGACCCATTTATTCCAATTGGCGAAAGTAAACCCCACTCTGGAATGAACAAATAATTCAACACGATATTAACTATGCACATCGCAACACCTATTTTTGCGGCTATATCAGGACGGTTTATTCCCGTTATTAACGATGAATATGGTCCTGTTAAAGAAAGGATAAAGACGTAAATAGCAAGCATTGTCAGGGTAGACGCTGCGGGTAAGAACGCACTGCTCAATACAATATTGATTATCGGCTCCGGAAATATAATGACAAATGTTATAAGCGGAATGGCAAG
>WSZT01000010.1 GCA_013139985.1 Candidatus Methanophagales archaeon
CCTTTTCCACTCATCACCATTACCTTATGCTTTACCTTTCCCATGCTTGCATCAACTGCTTCTGCTTCTTCTTTCATCCCTCTTTTCCTTTCTTCCTCTTCTTCTGCATTCATATTTCATTTATCACTCCTAACAAATTTCATACATCTCTGAATTAGGCGTTCTCTCTCCTCGCCGTAGCTCGAAGAGAAGGAAATTTGGCTGGACGCCTACGCACCTGCACCCTCTTTGCCATGGCATATATGAATATACATTCACACTGTTTAGTGATTAATATTCTATCCCTGAAGTTGTGCTACCTATTTTATCCCAATAATGCTTGACCTTCTCCATGTGAGTTGCTATATCTGCCATTTCTATTATTCTATCCTCTACCTCTCTTCCGCTAAGAATGATGTCCGTATGACCTCTTTTCTTTAACAACTCTAAGACCGCCTCTTCTGTTAAAAGCTCGAATTTTAGTGCGTATAATATCTCGTCCAGAACCAAAAGGTCGGTCTCTTTTTCATCTAGCACTCTATGAGCGAGTTCCAACCCCTCTTTAGCCTTTTTGAGATGTTTTTTTCGCGATTCTTCGTCCTTTAAAAAACCGGGAGCCCCGCAAAGATGTATCTGGAGGTTGTCAACACTTTTTAGAAATTGATATTCTCCGGTAGTTGGCCTTCCTTTCATAAACTGCAATATCACTACTTTTTTGTTATGACCCAACGTCCTTATGGCATGACCGATAGAGGCGGTTGTCTTTCCCTCTCCCTTTCCATAATAGACGATAATTTTTCCCGCAACTGAGTTCATAAATATTATTTAAAATCACGCTTTATAATTATTGAACAGAACTTTCAGGTCAGTGATATGTCATTTTAAAAAATAGAAAAGGAGAAATTAAAAAGCAATCTCCTACTTACATTTCCCGTTCAAAGGCAACCCAGGTTTCCGTTGTTGAGACATCTCTGCTCTGGTGGAGGAAATCAATTATTACTTCCGAGTCTTCCGCCTCGTAAATCCATACCGCATCATACCTGCCCAGTGTATGATACACTTGCAGGAACTTGACGCCGGCGGGCGGATTTTTAAGTAGCTCGTCGCCGAATTTCTTCGCATCTTCCACCATGCCTGAATTAACCCTCACGCACGTTATGAACAACATTTTTTTTTCCGACCTCCCTATATATATCTAACGATTGAAGTATAATAAAGTTATGTTCATTTGGAGTGGTATCAAAATGAAAGAGGCTATGTTCTATGAGAAACTGGAAGGGAACGCGGTGAGATGTCACCTATGCCCACATCATTGCAAGATAAACGAATCGAGGCGAGGGATATGTGGGGTTAGAGAAAACAGGGGTGGTGTCCTCTACAGCCTAGTTTATGGAAAGGTAGTTGCGAGAGGGATTGATCCAATAGAGAAGAAGCCGTTCTTCCATTTCTATCCGGGCTCTGAGGCATACTCGGTTGCTACGGTTGGATGCAACTTCAGATGTAAAAACTGCCAAAACTTCGAGATCTCTCAGATGCCTAAAGAAGACAAGAGGCAGATAGTCGGTGAAGAGGTATCACCAGAAGAGATTGTTGCGGCAGCCAAGCAATATGATTGTAGAAGCATCGCATACACTTATACCGAGCCAACCATCTTTTTCGAGTTTGCTTATGATACCGCTAGACTGGCGCATAAAGAAGGAATATGCAACACCTTTATCTCAAATGGACATATTACGGAGGAGGCTATACGCACTATTGCCCCTTATTTAGATGCGGTAAATGTAGACCTGAAGGGGCTATCGGAAGACCTGTATCGAAAAATTTGCGGTGGGCATTTGAAACCTGTCCAGGACGCGATAAAGCTATACAAAAGCCTGGGTGTTTGGGTTGAAGTAACTACGCTGGTAATACCAACGTTGAACGATTTTGAAGAAGAGTTCAGAGGGATTGCAGAGTTCATCAAAAGTGTAGGCGTGGACATACCCTGGCATATCTCACAGTTCTATCCCACATATAAGCTAACTCATCTCCCTCCAACACCTGTTACTACCTTACGTGAAGCGAGGGGAATTGGGTTGGATGTAGGATTGAGATACGTGTATGAGGGCAATGTTCCAGGTGAGGGAGGAGAGAATACCTACTGCTACCAATGCGGAGCGTTGCTAATCCGGCGCTATGGATTCCAAATCATGGAGAATAAAATACGAGATTCAAGATGTCCAAGTTGTGGTGCCAGGATAGATGGGATATTATAAGTTTACAAGGAATAAAAAGCGAAAAGTATTTATATATGGATTTGTAATCTACTAGCATGGTTAAGTGTCCAAAATGTGGTAGGGAAATTAAGGGATATGAAGAAGGATGGGATTGTTGCCCATACTGCGGGGCAAAGTTATTCGTTGATTGCCCTTTCTGCGACAAACAACTTGAAGAGATGTGGAGTTACTGCCCATACTGTGGGAAACCCACGCCTAAAGATTAAAGTTTTCCCCTTTGGGTGACAAATAGTATTCAGGCACACCCTTTCGTTCCTGGTAAGGAGATAGCGTAGGCTTTAATGTTCCCATATATGTGCCTTAAGGTAATGGTCTGGTACGGTTGCCACAATAAATGCTGTTATCACCAGCAGGGGAAAGAGTGTTATTCTCTGCCAATTCCATGTCTCTGGTCCCGCTATTCCTATCCCTATTCCCAGCAGTGTGATAAAAAGAAAGAGCAAAAGGGTGTATCAGGGTAAAGAAAGCTTAGGGAATTTCTTTAACAGAAGTTAGTTCAGCCATTTAAGACCTCCAATAGTTATGAATACTTCACGGTATTTTGTCTTTTTCGGCTTTCTATTAGTTCAATGATTTCCCCCTCAACGATGGAAGCAATAACTATATAAGGCAGTAGCACAACCACAAATAATGTCCAAAAGTAATAGATCATCAGAGGTAGCAGTGGTATTTTTATAGCCCTGCTGTACAGAAAAGCAGCAATCAAACCTCTTCTCATCCCTCTGTCTCGAAGATCTTTCAATAAAGGATACCAGACATAAATAGGTCCATGGCTTAGTATTCCCGTGGATATAGCTAAGGACCATCCTTTTATTCCGGACCCTTTTCCAAGGTACTTTGATACGGTTTTTGGATGTAAGAAATAATCAATAATCGCCATAAAGAGGATAACGAGCAATAATACGGGAATTATCTGAATTTCTAATAACTGCGAATCGTTTGCCGAGAAAGGCTGCTTCTGCGGGAAATTGAACTATACTAACGGTTACCCATGTAATTATTCATGCCCTCTTTTTTCCTCGTCTGTAAGCCAGAAGACTTTCTCCCTGTATTTCAACTTCTTTATTTTTCCGCATTCCTCCAGCCTCTTTAAGCTATCCTGAATATTATAGTTCTTTGGTAAAGCTTTCTTTTTGAAAGAAAGGTTTCTTAGCGTGTCTATAACCTGCCCCTCCCTCATTGGATGCCGTCTTATTATTGCTAAAATAGCATCTTCCGGATTTGTGAATCCCTCAGTGGAAAATTCACCAGTCTCCTCTTCGGTAATAGCCACTACATTAGCATCGCTAAGAATCGCATGTGCTAATGTAATAGCTTCTTTATCAGGCGGTACCGCCCAAGGTTCCGCAGGTGGTCTTATCGGTACATTTATATACGTTCGATCGGGCTGTATCTTCCCAAGCCTGCTTTTTAGTGTTTCTAATTCCTCTTCTGAGTCATTGAGCCCATTTACCAGCATGACTTCTACCCATATCTCACCGTTATACTCTCGCCGGAATCGTTCCAAACCTTTGACAACTGTCTCAAAATCAAGCCCGCGATGGGGTCTGTTTATCTTTCTGTATGTTTCGGCAGTGCCGGCATCGAGGGAGGGCATAACAATATCTGCTTGTGAAAGGTCGTTTCTTACATCTTCTCTATAAAGCAGGGACCCATTTGTATCAACAGCTATGGGTATATCTGCTATTTCCTTAGTCTTCCTGATTAGCCAACCAAGGCTTTTACATAAAGTCGGTTCGCCTTCGCCTACGAAGGTCACAAAATCTATTTCGCTATGGCTATTTTCTGCTTCTATTACTCTTTTGATTTCGTTCAACAACTCTTCTGGAGGAAAGAAGTCTTTACGCTGATTTGTCATGTGCGTTGTCCTGCCAAGCTGGCAGTAGACACAGGAATAGTTACAGGTTTTGAATGGGATAGGGTTAACGCCTAAAGAGCGACCAAGACGCCGTGATGGAACTGGTCCATAGACCATTTTCAGTTTATACATCTATGTACTATTTTATGTCACATCATATTAAACTTTAGCCGCCCTAAAAGCAAAATAATCTTATAGAAGCCCCATCCATGCCACACCCGGAATAAAATAGTGCCAAATGGCCAGTACTTCAGCATTGGTTGATAAATATAATCAAAACAGAGGTACTGGAAAATGAAAAGGAAG
This sequence comes from Candidatus Methanophagales archaeon, assembly GCA_013139985.1. Classification (GTDB taxonomy): domain Archaea; phylum Halobacteriota; class Syntropharchaeia; order Alkanophagales; family Methanospirareceae; genus Methanophaga. The sequence continues at coordinate 4,420 of WSZT01000010.1, forward strand.
CAGGAAAAAGAGCGATATATAGGATAGACTGTCATTTAAGACACTGGACCGGCAGTTCCAACAAGAAGCGATTGCGGGATTGAGCTGTTTACCACTGGAGGCAAAAGCACTTACCGAGATTGTTAAAGAAGTTTTTTAGAGAAAAAAGAGCCGGTACATGTAGCAAGAGAGACAGATCACAGTCCAGAAGCAGTGGGAAAGTATTGCCAGCAGTTTAATAAAGTGAAGTGGTGTGTGGAAAATGGGATGAGTCAGGAGAAAATCCAGATTGTTACTGGAATGGAAGCACCTTTAATAGACGAATACTTAATTTGACAATGTCACATTTAATAAAGCGGCAATAAACGGTTTATATGGTATTCTTCATGTGAATAGTAAATGAGCGATGAATATCAACAATCGGTATTTGCGCCTGAACGATGGGGCTTATCAACAGGAAGTACGCAAAATCTTGCTCAGCGTTTTTTTGGACTTTGGCGGAGATTCCAAGTGCGGTTTACGTCAAAAACACGTGATACCAGTGAATACGCGTACTGC
>WSZT01000198.1 GCA_013139985.1 Candidatus Methanophagales archaeon
GAACGTGCAGAGGGACATAGTATAGAGGATTTAGAATTTGCAAATGAATTGAATGGCTTATTTGATGAGTATAACGTAACCATGCTTTTCTGTTCCCATATACATGCCTATTATAACGGGACCTGGAACAAGACTCCGTATATCATAACCGGTGGTGCAGGCGCGGAATTGGTTGGAAATGATCCGAACCATGATTTTTTCCATTACATTAAGGTGAATGTATTAGAAGACGGAATCAAATACGAGGTTGTAAAACTAAAAAGCTCTGAGTTTGAAATAATGGCCAGATGGACTTATACCGTCTGGCTATACATTTATGCTTTTTTCGACATCAATGGCATATATCTTATTATAGCTTTGAGTTGGATTTGTTTGGGATATTACATTATCTTTATAAGCAAGAAATGGTTGATTTGGAACGTTAGAAAGAAGAAGTAACGGTGATGACACAAAAGGAAGAGAAGATGGAAGAAGGGCGCGCTGAAAGCAAAGATGCAATCAATAGTCCGGATATCATGAGGATATTGCAATGAAGGGAAGAATAAAAACGAGACTAAAGGGTATAGATCTAGAGTATGTTATATTACTTGCTCTTGCAATTACGCTAGTAACTATTGGTACTGTCTTGTTCCATGTAATGGAAAGATGGAGTTGGATAGATTCTTTCTATTTCACTATCATCACATTAACAACGATAGGTTATGGAGATCTAACACCGGATACGCCAACAGCCAAATTATTTACTACCTTTTTTGCAATAGCCGGGGTAGGGATTTTTTTAGGCTTTCTTAATAAAGTGATGCAAAGACGTGTTGAACGAAGTAAGGGGCGATTAAAGAAACGATGAAGTGAAAAAAAGTAATATACATCATATACACAATTATGCAATATTCGTCTATGAAAACCTTTATATATACAAACTATATTATATCTTTGGTAAAGCTTTTAAAACTTTTTGAAACTTTTTGAAAGCTTGCAAGGGTTTGTCCGGTTATAGCGGGAAAAAGAGGAGAACTAAAAAATGGATTTGTGGAATCTTATAGCAGCGATCATATTTGTGATAAACGTTATTTTCGCGATTGGCATTATCTTTTTTGAACGAAATAGGAAGAATATAGGGGCAACCTTTGCGTGGCTGGCAGTGTTATTTTTCATACCGGTATTAGGGTTTGTTTTATACCTGATCTTTGGACAGACGTTCAACAGTGAAAAATTGTTCAAAGTCAAAGCCGAACTCGATGCAAAGCAAAAATCGCTACTCAAAGAGCAGTTGGAAGGGTTGCAGGAATATAAAGCTAGTTCCTCTGATGACGAGTTGAATAAATACCTTGCTATGGCACACATGCTGCTAGTCAGTGATATGGCGCTAGTGACTGAGAACAATCAGATCCAGGTGTATACTGATGGTAATGATAAGTTCAACGCACTGCTGGACGCGATAAAAAATGCCAAACAGCATATCCACATTGAGTACTACATAATAAGGAATGACGATCTTGGCCATAAAGTCGTTGCCGCACTGGCTGCGAAGGCGAAAGAGGGCGTAGAAGTGCGTCTCATCTATGATGGTCTGGGCTGTGCGAAACTACCACGAAAATTCTTTGATGAACTCACAGACGCAGGTGGGCAGGTAGCCGGCTTTTTTGAGCGCAGAATTCCAGTACTAAATATACGTGTAAATTATAATAAGAATTATAGAGATCACCGTAAAATTGTGGTCATTGACGGAACTACCGGATTCGTGGGTGGATTTAACATCGGCGATGAATATCTGGGCAAAGGGCCGCTGGGTTATTGGCGCGACACGCACCTGAAAATTAACGGTCACGCAGTCAAGATGCTACAGGTTCGGTTCTTCCAGGACTGGAGCTTCGCGGCAAAGGAAGTTCTGGACTTTGTACCCACATATTTTCCAAAAGAACAGGACGTTACCGGCGATGCCGCCGTGCAGATCGTTTCCTGTGGCCCGGATACTCAGTGGGAGCCGATAAAAAAAGGATTTATTGCACTGATTAATTCTGCTACGGAAACTATATACATCCAATCACCTTATTTTGTGCTTGAGGAGAGTGTAATGGAAGCGCTGAAAATTGCCGCTCTTACCGGTGTTGATGTACGGGTCATGATACCCTGCAAACCGGATCATCCGTTTGTATACTGGACAAGTTATGCAAATGTTGGCGAGCTTCTGGCTGCTGGGGCCAAGGCATATACATATGATAACGGGTTTATCCATAGCAAAACCGTTGTTGTGGACGGACTTGCGAGCTCTGTCGGCACGGCAAACTGGGACGTAAGAAGTTTCAGGCTGAACTTTGAGACAAACGCATTCATATACGATCGTGAAATAGCTGCGGTGCTAAAGACAGCATTTGAGAATGACATCAACAAGAGTACGGAAATAACGAAACAAATGTACGCCGAGCGGTCCACCAAGATAAGGATAAAAGAATCTATTTCACGTCTCTTTTCGGCTGCGCTATGAGCTGTAACAGTTGTTTGTAATGCATACATAGAGGTAATTGCTCAAAATCTTGTGGATTTCGAGCAATTGAATGCAAAATGCAGAATGCAAATTAAAAAATACAAAACACAAAAGAGGGGTGGAAAAGACTAATTTTGACTTTAAACCTTTATTATCACCGTCTGTCAAATATGACTTTTGCACTTTGCAATTTTCATTTTTCAATGTCTGGTCAAAATTCCACCGAATTTTGAGCAGATACACATAGAGTATGAAGAAAGAGAGAAGGGAATTTTTCAGAATAAGTTTTTTATAGGCTATTAGCAAAAGTATTTATTATAGGTAAACATGGATATGGGAACTAAAGTTTTGGGACGCTATATCATTGCTGCTCCTGACATTTGTCATGGTCAACCGACCTTTCGTGGAACACGTATCCTGGTTTCCGCGGTCTTAGAGCAAGTTGCCAATGGCATGGCATGGGAAGCGATCATTGAAGAATGGCGTGGAAGCTTGAAAAAAGAAGCGATTACAGAAGCTGTTCTTTTAGCTCGTGAGGTTCTGGTGGCCCATGCTGAAGATTTGACGCTGGGGCAGGTTAGCGTATGAACATATTGGACAAGTGAAGAAGAAATAAAATGGGCAATACTATAATATAAGATGAGAGTGAGATGGGGGCTTTGATGCGGAATCCGACCATAACGGCTACTGGAACGTTATGGGGGATGGACATACGATTCTTGGCTCACAGATGGCTTCTAAGGCGTTTGTAATTATCTGTGATGTAGAACTTGGTAAACATCATCCGCTCCCAGGATATCTAGGTAGGGACCCGTAAGTGGAAACGATGGCATAGAGGGTAGAGGAATCGACAAAAAGCGCAGTAAAAAAAATCTCGAGCACCGAAATGCAAAAAAAATGTTTAGAAGGGGCGTTTATTTATTCATTTATTTTTGCTTACCCCCCCCCCCTTTATCTGTTTTTGATCACCGTTATCCCATGCTTTATGTTGCTGTTTGTCCCCGTACGCTCTTCGCTACGAATGCGAGCGAAATAAGCGTTATGCCACTGAAAATCGCGAAAAACGCGATTAGAATGGCCATGGTAATCGCAGCCGTTAAAAACGGAAGAGCAAGTAGCAGCACACCAATGATTAGCGCTAAAAACCCATTCACTATTAGCAGCCCTTTACTAGCATCTCCTTTCGGTAGCATGAAACCTCCGACTATCTTGAATATACCGATAACAAATAGCCAAATCATGATAAGCCACATTATTACTAGTGTACTAATGCCTGGCCATGCCAAAAGGATTAGTCCCAATATGATGCTACACACGCCTTCAAGGATTAGCACCCAGCGGCGCCCTTTATCCGCTTTTATCGAAGAGACAAGAGCGAAGATACCCCATACCAATGCAAATGCTCCTACGATGATGGTTATAGAAACCACTGCGGGCGGCCAGAATAGAATCAAAAAGCCGATGATCAGGGCAATAACGCCTTCTACTGCCAATGCCCACGACTCTTGTGCTAAAATACCTTGCTCTATCCCTTTCATTTCATTCATGTTTTTTTTCCTCCTCATCCGGAATTGCTAATAGCCGTTCCATATAGTAAATACGCCCTGCAAAATCCGGATGTTTGCTCAAACAAACTAAACTCTCTATTCCAATATTCTTTACCATATCATATCTTTATATCACAAATTGCAGTTACTCCATTTCCCAATACCCTTTTCCCCTCTATATTCTTGTCTCGTACCTCCTATTTATCGCTTGCGGGAGTTCCCCGCCTGCGAATTAGACTAATAGTATTATATTTACGAGGGTATATATAAGGTTTTTGGTTTTGAATTCTCCGCAGCTATTGTTATGATCCCGCTTTTTTTCTGTTTAAACGCTCGCAACCACATAATTGTATCTTTCGAGTGTTATAATTTTAATTGTATATAAAGTATAACTTCTACCTATTTAGGACGCAGATTTACGCAGAAAACTATTTCCTCAAATTATCAAATTTATAAACTCGATAGAAGATTCTAATAATCTCCTCCGTCAACTAAACCATCAAAATATTTAAAATCCTGATTATCTGCGTTCATCTGCGTCCAATTATCAAAAATTATTCTTTCTTGAGAAATTTCTAAGTGTCACGTGAAATCTCGTGGTTTTTTCCCCTGCTATACTATACAATCACTTTTTTTTACTCCTTATTGCTTCTAATATCCTTTCACGTCGTTCAACACGTCGTTCCATCACTTTATCAAGAAAGGCAAGAAAAATGCCTACTCCTGCGATTACGAATATCACGGCAACTAATTTACCTACTGGCGTTGTTGGTGTTAGATCACCATAGCCTACCGTTGCTAATGTGATGACAGTGAAATATAATGAATCTATCCAACTCCATTTTTCTAGTAGATGGAATACGACTGTACCAACAATAACTAGCGTAATTGCAAAAGAAAGTAATATATAATATTCACGTCCTACTCCCGTTAGTTTCGTTTTTAGACTTCCCCCCATTGCCCCTATCTCCCGCTACCTGAACTATTGATTGCATCCGGATCTGCGTTCTGCACACCATTTCCCTACACGCTCTTCTTTGATTACAAAGTAATATATATTATGACCACAGTTTGTCTTAAATTATCTCTTTTTTCTTTATTTATAATGTCTCCATAGCTATCACACTATTTCTGAGTTTAAAATAAATGATGACATACTCATATAAATGATATAAATGATCTAGTTGTAGATCGGGATACAGATATTAGTACGGTCCAGGCAATAATGGCTATTTACACGTTAGTAATGGCATTCACTATGCTGATGGGTGCTAAGCTTGGCGATATGTACGGTAGAAAGAAAGTTTTTCTAATCGGAGTGGCAGTATATGGGGTAGGAACGATGACGGCAGTATTAGGTCCTAATGCGGGAGTTCTTCTCACTGGCTGGTCGCTTATTGAAGGATGTGCCGCAGCGGCTATGATGCCGGCAGCAATGGCTCTTTTAGCAAGCTCTTATCCGGGCCCCAAGCATCGGGCTACCGCTTTTGCGATCTATGGAGGAATTGGAGCGGCAGGTGCTGCCGTGGGTCCTATGTTAGGCGGTTTTATCATATCGGAATTGCGCGGGAGATGGGTCTTCGCAAGTGAGTTGATACTGGTAGTGGTTATCCTGATCTGCTCACGTATGCTAAAAGAAGTAGGAATAGATGCTTCAAAAAGACCGAGCATGGATATTATCGGTGTTTTAATTTCTGCATCAAGTTTTGTATTAATCATTCTCGCATTCTTGAATGCAGGATTTGGCCTTTTAATAGTACCCGTCATGTTAGTGCTTGGCCTCATCCTGTTCCTGTGTTTCAAATTATGGACCGAGCGAAGAAAAAGGCAGAATAAAACGCCATTGCTTGATTTTGAGCTCTTTAAAAGCAAGACGTTTTCCTTTTCTTTTGTTACAGGACCTATAAGTCAAAAGTTTATTTGTATGATTTGTACCAGCGCTCATATTCTTTGTGGCTCTTGAAGCAATGCAGTATATAGGTTTGGTCTCCTTTGACGTTGTAGATTATTCTTGCCTGTTTGGTTACGTTTTCTACGTGGAAGGGTATGCCATGTTTCATGTGCTTGCGTGGGGGCAAAAACTGTATCTTCTCCATGTGTTTACGGAATACAGCCTTCAGGTCTTGCGGCAGATTCTCCAGCTCCTTTTTGGCAGAATCGGAAAAAATAAGTTCCATATTTACTTTACTGCTTGAGGATCTCCTTTATCTCCTCGAATGAGTGGGTTTTAACCCTGCCCGCCTCTATTTCCTCCATCTCAATCTGAACTGCCTTGTGCACCAGCAGGAGTTCTTCTTCCTCGAGCATCCGTTCATATGCTAGAATAGCCTGTCTTATGACCTCGGTCTGGTTTCCGGCATAACCTTTCTCGATAATCTTCTTTATCGCTGCCTCGTAGGGCACGCCTAGACTAATGTTCATAACATCACCTCACGTATAATAAATGAACATTGAAGCATATAAATAATGTTCATTATTTCTGGTTTTGACTGCCGCCATTTATCGTCACACTCAAAATAATATTAATCTCTATACAAATAAATTAATAAAAATTAAGGAAGAGAAGATGGAAGAAGGGCGTGCAGAAAGCAAAGATGCAATCAATAGTCCGAATATCAGGCGGATATGAGCAATGAAGGAAAGAATAAAAACGAGACTAAAGGCTATAGATCGAGATTATGTTATATTACTTGTTCTTGCAATTACGCTAGTAACTATTGGTACAGTCTTGTTCCATGAAATGGAAAGATGGAGTTGGATAGATTCATACTATTTCACTATCATCACATTAACAACGATAGGTTATGGAGATCTAACACCGGATACGCCAGCAGCCAAATTATTTACTACATTTTTTGCAATCGCCGGGGTAGGGATTTTTGCAGGCTTTCTTAATAAACTGATGCAAAGACGTGTTAAACGAAGTGAGAGGAGATTAGAGAAACGAGAAAGTGAAAAAAAGTAATTTTTATACTAAAATAAGGATGTGTAAATATGGGATCTCCAGAAAGAACAAAAGTCCGTGCTTTTCACTTGAATCGTGATGGTATTGATTTAAAGCAGGGACTGCAGTTGACTATAGTAATATTTTGTGCAGTCATAGTATTAGATTATTTTTTTGGTGCGGTGGGAATTATAGCAGGCCTTGCTGCTTTATTCGTAATGCTTGCGGATTTCAAAGGGCCTTTAAGAAGCAGACTGAAGCTCCTTGGCTCATTCACTTTGATTGGTACAGCCGTTGCAGTCATTGCAGGTATAACTGGACCGTATATGTGGCTTGTGGCACTGTCCGTTCTCATATTCGCATTTGCCGGCACCCTATTACAAGCATATGGTTCCCACATAGGTAAGATGATGTATCTACTTATCCTGTGGTTCCTCATGGCCTATTCGTTTGGATATACCCCATATGATACACGATCTACGGCATTTGGCTTTCTAATTGGTTCTTTGGCTAGTATCTGCTATATCGTTCTGGTCTCCCATTTTAGCAGCAAAAAGCAGGGGACCGCTCCTTTGAATCAAGAGGGTAATGCTACAGCGGGTGGCATTCGTGTGCAGCTCAACTGGAACTCCCCCATATTCCGTTTCGCCGTCGTCCGATCTGTTCTCCTTTCGATCGCAATAATAATGGGCTGGAAGCTTTTTCCGACTGAAGCCTACTGGGTTGCTATCACTATTTTAGTGATAATAATAGAAGATCCCCACCAAATTATTGTTTCCGGAGTGGAGCGTGCTACCGGCACCTTGTTAGGGGCTGTTATTGCCATATCGATCCTGGGCCTATTCTCTGATCCAATCATATCTCTGTTAGTTTTTTTACTAGCAATATTCCTCATGTTCTCATTTCGACGAGTCAATTATGCAATATTCGTCTTCTTTATGACCATAATGCTCATGAGTACAATCGCTATTGGAGGATCAGATGTAACAACTGTAGGAATAGAGAGGCTTCTTGCTGTTACGTCTGGAGTCGCTTTAGCCTTCCTCGGCATCGGGATCATTAAATTGATAAGTCAGAAAAAAAAACATTCAGGAGTTCACTCAAGCGGTTGATGGGTAATTGCTCAAGATCTTGTGGATTTTGAGCAATTAATTTCAAAATGCAAATTGCAAAATATAAAACGGGAAAAAGGGCTCTTTTAACTTTAAAGCAGCCATTAACGCCATCTGTTGAACTTTGACTTTTGCACTTTGCATTTAAAATTAAATTTTGCATTATCTGCTCAAAAAACCCATAGGTTTTTTTTTGAGCAGATACGCTGATGGCATCGGCACACAGCATGCATACTACTTTTATTTCCTATTTCCTTATGCTGCCATAATTCAGGAATCAGCTTTTCCACACGCTCTATATCCCAAAACGGATATTAACATTCCCAATTTCAGGGGATAACGTATATATGAAACTAAACTACATATCATATAAGTCAAATGCATAAAAAAACGAGTGTTTATGAAGATCTTGAGTAGGTGTGTTTTGAAATGACTGATACGACCGGAATAACCGGTAAGAAAAAAAAGGATCTACGTGGACCCAGCCCTTTACATTATTTCGGCCGGCTTGTGATGAAAATGACTGGCTTGTTATTCATTCTTTTGGCTGCGATTACACTCGTTTTTTCCTGCTATGAGCTAATATTATTCCTTATACATGGTGGAATAAATCCAATTGCTATGTTTGTTCATATTGCCGAATATTATTTGATCACCGTCACTTTTACCCTCGTAGGACAGGCGGTCCTGAATCTTGGTCGCTCCCCGGATCCAACAACTGAAGACCTGGGAGCATTAAAGGAGAGTCTACTTGCAATGGTTGTATCAATTTCCGGTGTCGTATTCATAGAGATGATTCTCGAAAACAAGTCACCAGCAGAGTTGGGTATCGATATTCTCTATGTGGGCGTGGCAATTGCAAGTGTTGCAGTTGCACTGGGCATTTTTATACGCCTGGGTATGCATAAGAAGGAAGAAGAGGAGAACGCGAAGGATTAAGACGAAAAAAATCAACAAATTCTTATAATCATAAGGTGTCCGAAATGAAGGGAAAAACAATTAATATAATTCTAATTGCCGCAGTATTAATTTTAATCTCATTTTCAGCCGGTGTTAAAATACATTCAACATCCACTTTTTCTGAAATAAGCGATTGGAATTATCAGCAATTGGATCAGATAAACAGTACAAAGAATAACTTTTCATTTATCGTTTTAGGTGATAATAAGAATTCCGTAACAGTATTTGAAAATCTGATAGAAAAGGTAAATAAAGAATTAGATGCAATCTTCGCTATTGATATTGGCGATTTAGTTTTTAATGGTGAGAAGCATAGATTCAACTTTTTTATTAATCAAATACAGGCGCTAAACAAACCGTTGTTAACTGCGATTGGCAATCACGAGTTAATGGACGAAGGTAGAGGTAATTATTATGATATGTTTGGAACATTTTATTATTCTTTTACTGTTGGTGAAAATTATTTTATTGTTCTCGACGATGCCAATTCAAAAAATATTGACCCCTGGCAGATGAATTGGTTAGAAAACGAGTTACAAAAAAGCACAAACTATAGTAACCGGTTCGTATTTATGCACGTGCCTCTTTTTGATCCGAGGAAAGGCGAACGTGCAGAGGGGCATAGTATAGAGGATTTAGAATTTGCAAATGAATTGAATGGCTTATTTGATGAGTATAACGTAACCATGCTTTTCTGTTCAAATATACATGCCTATTATAACGGGACCTGGGGCAGAACTCCTTATATCATAACCGGTGGTGCAGGCGCGGAATTGGTTGGAAATGATCCGAACCATGATTTTTTCCATTACATTAAGGTAAAAGTATCAGATGACGGAATCAAATACGAGGTTGTAAAACTAAAAGGCTCTGAGTTTGAAATAATGGCCAGATGGACTTATACCGTCTGGCTATACATTTATGCTTTTTTCGACATCAGTGGCATATATCTATTTATAGCTTTGAGTTGGATTTGTTTGGGATATTACATCATCTTTGTAAAAAAGAAATGGTTGATTTGGAACTATAGAAAGAAGAAGTAACGGTGATGACACAAAAGGAAGAGAAGATGGAAGAAGGGCGTGCAGAAAGCAAAGATGCAATCAAATAGTCCAGATACCGGGAGGATATGGCAATGAAGGGCGTAAAAATGAGCCTAGGAGGTACTAAAGATTTTGACTATTATATATTACTTTCTCTTGCAATTACGGTAGTTATTCTTGGTACTGTCGTATTCCATCTACTAGAAAAATGGAGTTGGATAGATTCATTATATTTCACTGTCATCACATTAGCAACGGTAGGTTATGGTGATCTAACACCAACAACGCCAGTAGGTAAATTATTTGCTGTAATATTCGTAATCTCAGGAGTAGGCATTTTTTTGGCTTTTCTTAATAAAGTGATGGAACGACGTGTTAAACGAGATGAAAGAAGATTAGAGGCAATAAGGAGTAAAAAAAAGTGAGTTTTTCGCTAACCGCAAGATTACATACACTTCTAAAATGGATACAACAACGTTGGTAGGATTTCTTTGTACTTGTTTGGGTGGCTATTTTGCCATTATGAATCCAATCGCCAATACCCCCGTTTTCATTAGTTTGACCCAAGGAGATGATGTAGCAACAAAGAGAGCAGTTGCCCGAAATAGTCTTCTGTTTGCATTTGTGCTTATTGCCGTTTTAAGCTTTGCCGGTAATTTCATATTTAAGCTATTTGGCATCACTCAGCCGGCGCTGCAGATTACCGGCGGGATTATCATCTTTATAA
>WSZT01000112.1 GCA_013139985.1 Candidatus Methanophagales archaeon
GATTTCAGCTACCTCAAAGCTTATGACTTTCGCGCCCTTACCGGTCTCTATACCATACATTAGCATGTTTCCATCGTCAAGTGATATTTCGCAGTTTATTCGATCCTCGCCGATAAAACTACCTATAAATGGGATTTTATCAACGTTTTGATTGTATGTTTCTACCCCTCGCTTTAGGTCACCTAACTGGCCAAATCCTTCTTCCATTCCCACCACAGGTTGAAGTATCCCTGCAAGCAGGAACGAAGACAGTATTAGAACCACAGAAATTGCGGACAGTTTTTTTAGTTCAGCCATTATTTAACCTCCTTTCTTTTGCCATGCCATATAATATAATTTTAAATTCCGCGAAGTGCATATAAACTTCTCGTAGTTTTTTTTGATTGTATATAAAATAGAACTACCTTCTATTAAATTTAGGACACAGATTTACACTGATTTACGCGGACTTACTAAACTAAACTAAACTAAATTTAAGTTTGACATTGTTGTTCTTTATCATCTGTGTCAATCTGCGTTAATCAGTGTCAATAATTTATTTTCTTGTTAGCTATTACTCCAATTCCGTCGGGTCCGTTATCCGCCCTTTAATAGCTGACGCTGCGACTACTGCGGGGTTCGCCAAATAGACCTCGGAATCCTTGTGACCCATCCGCCCGATAAAGTTCCGATTTGTAGTGCTTATGCATCGCTCATCTTTGGCAAGAACACCCATGTGGCCACCTAAGCATGCGCCACATGTCGGTCCCGAGACGAACGCATCAGCGGCGAGGAATATCTGGATTAAGCCCTCTTCTATCGCCTGCTCGAACACCGCCTCACTCGCGGGCACTACAATCATCCGCACATCGGGACTGATTTTTTTACCGCTTAAAATTGCTGCGGCAACACGCAAATCCTCGATCCTACCGTTTGTGCAAGATCCGAGATACGCCTGGTCAATAGGAACGTCCAGTTCGCTCGCAGGTGCGGTATTAGCAGGTGAGAACGGTTTTGCAACTGTTGGAACTATCTCGGACGCATCATATTCAAGCACAGCTTCATATTCGCTTTCTTTACCATCTGCATAAACTGACTTATAGTCGCCCCTTACCCTACCATCCAGGAACTCGAATACCTTATCATCCGGTGGTATAATCCCCGCCTTAGCTCCTGCTTCTATTGCCATGTTCGATATTGTTATCCTATCGGAAAGATTCAGACTTTCTATTGCAGTGCCATAAAACTCCTGTGATTTGTATAACGAGCCGGAAACGCCTATGTCTCCTATTATATGCAGTATTATATCCTTCCCCATCACGTATCTCTTCGGCTCACCGCGAATTACAAACCTCTGCGTCTCCGGAACCTTGAACCATAATCGCCCGGTAGCCATTGCCGCTGCCGCCTCCGTTGAGCCCACTCCGGTGGAAAATGCGCCTAAGGCACCATAAGAGCATGTATGCGAGTCGGCACCTATTATCAATCTGCCAGGCGCAACATATCCCGATTCTATCATTACTTGATGGCATATCCCGCCTTTCCCTATCTCATAATAATTTGCGATTTTATACTTTCGCGCATAGTTACGCAATGCTTTCGCCTGTTCTGCTGAGTCCACATCCTTGTTGGGGACATAATGATCCTGTACAACCACCGCCTTCTCCTTTTTTATATCATACGCAAGCTCATCGAGAACTTCAAACGCCGGCACACCCGTTATATCATTCACCATTATGTAATCGACTTCGCGTTCTACGATTTCCCCCGCTTCTCCATCCAGTATTTTTTCCGCTATTGTGGGCATTCGTCTTTCCCTCTCCTCTTTTATGTCCTATTATACCGCTTTCTTTCAAAAAGAAAGTATATGGGCTAAGCTTAATATACCGGTGTAATACCCAAAGCCGCTGTCGCAGCATCTACCGTCACATCTACCAGCAAAGCCAGTGAAGGGTCATAGCATCTCTCCATACTTCTCATCTCCTCTGCGGTTATACCTGCACGTATAGCGAGTCCCAACTCGTTTACACGTTCCGCGACAGTGAATTCGCCGATCATTTGCGCTCCTATTAATTTCTTGGTATATGCATCGAAGATCAATTTTAGGGTTAGGGGTGTCGCTCCGGGGAAGTATCTTGCCTTTGTGAGTTTCGTTGCCTTACCACTTATTGTTTTTATGCCTGCGCGACTTGCCGCTTCTGATGTAACTCCTACTGAACCTATCAAGACACCTCCGACATCCGCTGCTGTTGGTCCAAAACAATATTCACAGGGTGAATATAAACCTGGTTGCTCACTAATATCGCTAAGTATGTTATCAGCTATAACCGTAGCTTGAGTGACAGCAGTAGATGCAAGTTGATTCAGTCTCGGACGATGTGTGATGGCGTCTACAACTTCCGTACAGTCACCAACTGCATATACGTTTGTTATATGCCCTCTTCCTTTTTTTACATGCATTGATCTGTCCGTGACTATTCCTCCACTTTCTCCTATATCTACACCCGCATCCCATGCGAGGTCCACCTCAGGCATCATCCATTTGCCGATTATAACGATATCCGCTGGAATCTCCTCTTTCTCCCCTTCCTTTCCTCCTATCACAACTGACTTCACCCGCCCCTAATGTCCTTTAATAGCTGTTATCTCTCTTCTATCAAGGATAAATCTTATGTCATCTTTCTCCATTCGTTCTTTCACCATGTCAGCCATATCGGGGTCTAAGTTGGAAGGCAGCAAAGAAGGAGGTCCTCCATGAACCGTTATCTTTAATCCCCTTGTCGAGAAAGCGGCTGCCGCTTGCAATCCGATAATACCACGACCACGAATATATGCGTTTTCTACTTCCTCAAGACTCAGGGCTGCTTCTATCTTTTCCGCATCCTCCTCGTTATTAAAAGTGTAAACACCCTCGAGTTCCGTTTCTTTCCCTTCCTGTTTTCTTCCAGTTGCAATAACGAGATAATCGTATTTTAGCTCCTCGCCTGTTTTGAGAACCAAACTGCTATCATCTAAATTTAGCTTTGCTACCTCTGTCTCAGTTCTGAAATCAACGCCCTGATCAAGGAAAAACTGCGGCTTGTTTATTTCTGTTCTTTCTATCTCATACCAACCACGCAAAGCAAAAGGTAATCCACAAGTAGAGACCCAGCCGCTTTTCTCTCGCTTTATTACGGTGAAGTCCATCTCTTCATCTACATCGCTCTTCCTTGCAAGTAAGCTCCTCAACACGTATATCCCAGCAATACCACCACCTACAATAACAACCCTTTTTGCCATTTCCGCTCTTCTCCTCTCTAATTTTTACTATCAACAAGAGGAGGGTATGAGATCACAAGCATAAATAATTAACGCTTTTTTCTCCTAACGTCTTTAGATAATGTGGTGGACGCAAGAATGAGTGGCACAAAGGGCTATGGAAAAGCAAGTGGTGCGGGGACTATAATAAATGCAATAGCAACCTACAAAGGGTCTGCTTTTGGCATTGATCTATGGACGTATGCGGAAGTGGAGCTTGGCGATGATTTTAGAGGCATAGGCAGTGAACTAGAAGAGGAAGCAGAGTGTGATACAAGATTGATAGAGCGATGCGTGGAGTTAGTACTGAGGAAGTTCGATTTGCCGCTACGTGGTTATGTGAAGACGAGAAGTGAAGTACCGATGGGAAGTGGATTGAAGAGCAGCAGTGCAGCCGCAAATGCCGCTGTTGTTGCTACCCTTGATGCTCTGGGTGAAGAAGCGAAAGCGGAAATAGGTGCGCTGGATGCAATACAAATAGGTGTAAAAGCTGCTCTTGATGTTGGCGTGTCCATAACAGGCGCCTTTGACGATGCTTGCGCTTCTTTACTTGGCGGGATAGTAATAACAGACAATAAAAAGATGGAGTTGGTAAAGCGGGTGGAGAAGGAATCAGAAGTACTTATTCTCGTTCCGAGAAGGCAAGCGTTTACGGCTGATACCGATGTGAAACGGTCAAGATTAATCGCACCGTGGGTGAACCTTGCGTATGAATTGGCGTTGACAGATAAATTTGAAGATGCGATGACGTTAAATGGTTTTTTGTATTGTTCAGCGCTGAGTTTCGACCCTGAGCCGATGCTAAAGGCTTTGGAATGTGGAGTGAAGGGAGTGAGCTTATCAGGGACAGGGCCTTCTTTTGTTGCACTCGTGAATAAAGAAAGCGAGCGGCGATTGCGCGAGGCATGGAGCGAATTAGAGGGTGACTGGATGTTGATTAAGAGACGGATAAATCTAATTAATCAATACCCTTCAAGAAAGAACAATTTTTGATAATCGGACGCAGATGAACGCAGATAATCAGGATTTTAAATATAAGGTTTAGTTGACGGAGGAGAATATTAGAATCTTCTATCGAGTTTATAATAAACTGGGTTATAAAATGGTTTTCTGGAAAAGGTTTATGAGAATGCAATGATGATAGAACTTAATTTTGGCACTAAACCGGAAGCTAAACGTAAGGCTTTTATTTGATAATTTGAGGAAATAGTTTTCTGCGTAAATCTGCGTAAATCTGCGTCCTAAATAGGTAGAAGTTATATTTTATATACGATACAAGGATAAATAATAAAGAAGAAAAAAGAGTAGCAGAGGGCAAACTAAAAGATGAAGCGAGATATACTCCTTTACATCGGCGCAGCTTTGAGCGTAGTAGCATCTTATGCGGCTTATGTCTGGATACCGCCGGAAGCGACTATGGGCGACCTTTACCGGATTGTATATCTGCATGTGCCCGTTGCATGGGTTTGCTACCTCGCTTTTGCTCTTTCTCTTATCGCAAGCATTGCCTTCCTGGCAAAAAGAAAGCATGCATACGATAGAGTGGCAGAGGTATCGGCTATCTTAGGCTTGGTATATGGTGCAATAGCTCTTGTTTCCGGTTCGATTTGGGCGAAAGCCGCCTGGGGGAGCTATTGGAACTGGGACCCAAGAGAAACAACTACGCTTATTCTCTGGATTGCATACGCGGGCTATATCTCTATAAGACTCTCCATCGGCGAGGTGGAGAAAAGGGGTGTAATAGGCGCGGTGTATAATATCCTGGCTTTCTTTACTATACCGCTGAGTTATCTCTCTATAATGATGTTACCCACACTTCATCCTATGATTGCCACTCCGGCTGAGATATTTATGACCGATCCGATGATCGCAACGTTATTCTTAAGCCTCATAGCAGCTTCTATATTCTTCGTCTATCTTTTGATAATCGCGCTCAATGTCTGGTCGTTAGAAAACCGAGTAAACGCATTAATCTACGAAAAAGGAGGTATTTAATTTAATTTTTAAAAAAATAAAATGTATGAAGTATTCATCGTTTCTGTTATTTACTGGACGACCCTGTTAGTGGTCTTTGTATGGCTCAGCAGGCGGTTAGCTGCGCTTAAAACGCGAATAGCCGATTTGGAGACGGGAGCGGGCGAAGAAAAATGAAACTGAAACCGGTTTATATAATCGTTGCCCTGTTGATTGTGGTGAGTGCGATTCTTGCATTCGACACTTTTTCATCTTATGTTAATCCATATTCTACGGTCTCTGAGATTGCAGGCGATGACAGTTATATCGGCAGAGAAGTACAAATTTTAGCCAATATTACTAAGGGGTCTATAGAGTGGGGCGCTGATGGTTCGTTGCTCTTTAATATCACAGACGGAGAAGCTACTATCGCGGTGACATACACAGGTGTCCCACCTCAGAGCTTTACGGATCGGCAAAGGGTGGTTGCCATTGGTGTACCGACTACCCCTTATCACATGAATGCAACGCAATTACTGGTCAAATGCCCGTCTAAATATGAATGAGTATACTCCTACCTGTTATCTCCCCTGCTATGTTCTCGTGCATTAATCGTCTCACTTCTTCCATCTCTGTTGTCTGACCGAGGACCCACATCAACTTCACCAGAGCTGTCTCCGGTAGCATATCCGCACCCTCTATCAGCCCGGCATGGAGTAAATCACGACCTGTGTCATACACCCTATCACAAATAGACCCATATAAGCATTGAGAAGTCATCACCACCGGTACGCCATCTTTTATCGCTCTTCTCACGCCGGGAATCCAATCGGCAGAAACATGCCCTAAACCCGTCCCTTCTAATACAATGCCTTTGTAGCCCTGCGATATAAAGAACTCGAGTATTGCCGGGTCGGCACCAGGGTAATATTTAATGAGGGCGCATTTATCCTCAAACTTGTCCCGCAGCTCTAATTCTTTCTCTGCTCGTTTATTATATACCGTGTCGAACTCAAACCGTATCCGTTCTATATCTCTTGCGTCATAATACACCTTTCCTATTGGAATGTCATTTACCGATTGAAAAGCATCCCTAGCGGACGTGTGCAGCTTCCTCACTTTCGTGCCCCGGTGAATGAGACAGAAATCATCTGAGGTACTGCCATGCATCACCACTACAACTTCTGCAAGGTCGCTGCAAGCCACTTTCGCGGCACAGATCGCATTCATTGCCGCATCGCTGGACGGACGGTCAGAACTACGTTGCGAACCCACAAGAACGACTGGCACCGGAGTTTGCACCATAAAAGACAACGCGGCAGCAGTGTAGCCCATCGTATCTGTGCCGTGCGTAACAATTATCCCGTCGGCACCGCTATTTATCTCGCTGTAGACCTCCATTGCGAGTTTACGCCAGTATTCTGCACGCATATTCTCGCTAAGGATGCTATAAACTACCTTTCCTTTGATGTTCGCTATTTCTCCTAATTCCGGGATCGCATCGAGTATATCATCCGTTGAGAATTGGGGCGAGACAGCGCCGGTTCTGTAATCCACTTTTGAAGCAATAGTGCCACCAGTTGAGAGAATGGACAAAAAGGGAATACCTTCTTTTATTTCCCTTATCTCGGCTTTTCGCTCTCTTTTCAATCTTTCTGCGCTTCTTATAACCTCTATTTCCACATTTTCCGGTTTTATCCCTATATTATAGCCGCTATCGAGTTTTATAACAATATCTCTTGACGCAGTTGGCATTACAACGCCCTCATAAACTGCACTGTTCGTCTCCTTCTTTATCCTTATACGATCGCCATCAACAAATTTTCGCATCAAGAAGAACATCTCTGATGAGAGGATAAAAAAGCTAAAATTTATATATTGCTTTTTTATACTATGATACATCTTAGATCTTAGTGTAACAACTGAAGAATAAGAAGAAAGGTGGAACAAAATGAGTGAACAAACGTCTGGAGTGAAGGAAAGAATAAATATTTTTAAAATAAGCGATCTGTGGTGTTTCAAATATTTTTTCGGTGATCGAGAGCTCTTTATGGGTTTGGCGGATTATTACAATCGCGCGAAATATCGGTTTGAGCTTAAAAACGCGGAGGAGATGGATACGGTAACGAAATATCTCACGGAGAACGGCTTTGAAACTGTCAAAATTGAGGATACCTCTGATTATCTGGTCTCAATAGACAGATTTAAGAAGTATGCACCAATACTTAGAAATTCGATCGACTCTACAGAAAAGGAAAAGGAAAGGACATTTATAATGAAAGATCTGGCATCTGTAGAGGAAGCGATCGCGAATGGCGCGAAGAAAGTTGCTGATGATACTGCGTAGTGCCGTTAATTAACCACAAGTAACGCCCTATTTTTTCCCTTTTTCTTCCAATTTCGAAATTCGTACTTCGAATTGAATTTGGATGCTATTGAGTAATTACGCCCCACCCTTCCTGATCACGAACACATCCCCCTTCTCTATCTCAAATTCAACATCCAAAAATTTCTTCGTTACGTACATGTTCGTTTCAAGATGCCCTGTCACCTCTCTAACACTCATCTCCGATTTACCGTCTGCGAGCGCAATGTAAGGAATAAGCTGATCGGCAAGGCGGACATCAACAGTTGATGCTGATTCGGACACCTTCAAAAACGCTCTTGCCGCTTCTTCGCCAACGAGTTCCGCTCTTCTTCCTCTCGCTCCCACTGCGCTACCACTTTTGTAGCCACGCCATAAAGTTATGCCACAGCCAGTCGTCCTCTCCCCTCCCTCTTCTATCTCTATCTCTATCGCGGTATCGTATTCATGCAATCTCCTTTCCGCAGCTTTCGCCTGCCTTTTGGCAACATGTGGGGGGAGACCACAGGAATGAGAAACTCCTTTTATTGGCCCTCCTCTTTCTCGCTCCGTAAAAACAATTCCTTTCATGTGATGCGAAGGAGCTATCCTAACTTCCACTAATCCGCCACCCTTGGGATAATAACCCCGCCTCTTCAAGCTTATTTGCACATCACAGCCCATCTCACGAATAGCTTTGAGAAACACATTAGTGTAAAAATCAATCGGGGGAGACCATTTAACATCGGTTCCACCTTTTATACGCACAATCGTCTCGCGATCGGCAAAAAGCGCAACGGGTATAAGAGCTTGCAATAATAACGTTACGCTTCCTGCAGTGCCTATATCTATTTCACCCACAAATCCTTTTAACTCCGCAGGCGAGAATTTCAACCGTGAAGAACGCAACTCCAGCCCCTCTGTCACACCGCCCGACAGTTTCTCTACCGCTTTCGCAGCATGCAAATGCTGTGCTGAAAGCCCTGGTTTTGGCCTATCTGCTCTTATGTTTTCTATTTCAACTTCTTTTCCTGTTACTGCCGCAAGAGCAATTGCAGTTCTTATTATCTGCCCGCCACCCTCACCAACTGAGCCGTCTATTTCTATCATAAAACTTTCTCGCGTTTACAAAAATCGGAAGAACCTTTACTAAGAAAGAGATATGCTAGGGTAGTTTTGTGGTCACTTCACAACCTTCCTTTTTCACTATTATCGTATGCTCTGCCTGAGAAACTAAACCATCCCCCTCCTCTTTTAATATCGGGTACGCTCTTAATATACCTTTTGTGCTTTCCAACGTCCGGAATGCTAAATCTAGGCGCTCTCTTGGCAGCCATCGCTTAGCAAATGGCAACTCGTGATATTTCTTTATCTCTTCCAACAGCTTCTTCGCCTCTTTTATCCGGACCGGCTTCGCTTTTATTAGGCTATATATCTCCACATTTCCATGCTCTGCTACTTTACCTACTCCATCCGTTGCAAATGGCTCTATCGCAACAACCTCGTTCTCCCTTAATACCACGCCCATTTTATGTTTTACATTTGGTATTGCAGGTGCCGCATGGGCATCATATCTCGCGAGACCATGTCCTGTGAGATTAACGATGGGTTTATATCCATGTTCTCTTATAGCGTTCTCGATTGCTTCACCTATTTCAACTGTGCTTACACCGTCACGAATTATCTTTATCGCTGCGTTTAACCCCGCTTCGGACGCTTTCACTAGCCCATCGTTCTTACCACTTAAATCTATTGTCACTGCACTATCACCTATATAACCGTCTACATGAACACCTATATCAAGTTTCACAATTTCCGTGCCAAAGACCGCCTTGTCGTCTATCGCAGGTGTAGCATGTGCCGCTTCCTCGTCCCTCGATATATTACACGGGAATGCGGGTTCCCCGCCCTTTTCTCTTATGCGGTTCTCAACGAATTCCGCCACATCTAATAATAAAACCCCTTCTTCTATTCTCGCTTTCGCCTCTTCTCTTACCTCTGCCAGAATCCTTCCCGCAGTTCGATACTTATCTAATACAAGTTCTATCTCTTCTCCCATTTTTATTACCTCAAATGTTCTTTATTTCTTTTACGGCTTTCTAAGGCTAAAACTTTTTGCTTCTTCCTTTATCTTCTCAGCTCGCTTTGCACCCACACCATGAACTCCACCCAACCGTTCTAAGTCAGCATTTGCCACTTCTTCTTCATTCCGAAACCCAGCCGAATATAATCGCCTTGCTATTACCCGTCCAACGCCTTTTATTGATACCAATCTAAGCAATTCCGTTTTAACTCCATGCCGGATCCTATCCTTTAACCCGTTTAGGCGCGCATACATCTCATCATCCTGAAGATACTCTGCCATCTTTGACGCAGCATAGCCTATCCACCCCAGGACGTATATGTTGTTGTGTACCTCACCCGGGTATGTCCCAAACAGTTCCTTCAACTTGGGGTACGTGAGCTCATCTATCCATGC
>WSZT01000058.1 GCA_013139985.1 Candidatus Methanophagales archaeon
TAGTTTATGGTATCGTACTGCTTTTCCTCGTCGAATGCGTCTTGATCCCATTTTCCATTATCTTTTTAAACCTCGATTTAGGTGCAGGGTTGCCTTTGCTATTGCTTGTTTGCTTCCTGGGTGCAACGGGACTATCCTTTGCGGGCTCTTTTGTTTCCGGGCTCTTGATGTTCTCAGAAGGCAAGACATTACTACTCTCTTTTCTCCTTATCCCTATTTGTATGCCGGTGATTATACCTTCTGTTCTGGCAACAGAGAAAATCCTCCGCGGGTCGGGCATAGCCGAACTGATTCCGGAATTGCAACTGCTAATAGCATTTCTACTTCTGATAGCAGCGGTAATGATTCTTACTTTTAAGTTCGTTCTTGAAGAGTAAGTAGTTCTTCGCTTTACGCTAAAATACATGTGGATTATATATGTCTTCGAGCCTTAAGTAATAATGATGAACACTTCCTGGCTATTTGTGCTAATGAATCCTTGTAAACAGGTAGCGCGCGAGCTGGTACGAGAGTTTGGGAAGCAGTTGTCATTCCTTGGCCCTAAACTGAAGGATCAGCAGGTTTCTATTCGCGAATACCTATCCGAGTGTATCATGCAGTACTTTGAAAGGACAGAAGTGTGGCGATATTGGGGTGAGGACGTGATTCAGCTCGGTAGGTCGCAACTCGAGGTCCAGAGCATACCCGTTGCCGAACTGGACTGTGCGAGTATCTCGGACTGTCTTGCTGCCCACATAGCCAATAATCTGGACTTAGATGCTGCCAGAAATGCAAAAGAGATTAACAATGGCGAGTGGAAAGCTATCGCGGACGTAGCGGCATCAGAAGTGTTGAAAATAGCTCTGCAAACTGCTATACGGGCGATAATCAACCGCGAGCAGATATTTCTGGTCAATGGCAGCAGCGATCGATACGTTCTGCTCGCCATAGCGGAAAAAGAGGCTTATGAGATCAATGGTGCCAGCGAGTATGCAGATATGCTGAAGATATATGACTCCGGTGGGGTGGGCGCAGCATCGCCGAAAAAGGCACGTAAGATGTGGCTTAAGAGGCTTGATAAACGGAACTTCTACAAGCGTGGGCAATATACTAATCCATCGTTCAGGTTAGGGAACCCCCAGTGAATAGTTTACCCAAAAAGTTTTGGTAATTATCATAGACACTGATTTCACAGATTTACACAGACACTACAGTCAGGATTTTTAAGTTTTTACGGGTTCATAGAATCAAAATCAAAAAATATACAATAAAAAATCAATTATTACACTACATTACTTTAAATCTGTGTTAATCTGCGTTAATCTGTGTCTTAAAAATCCTTGGAAAATGTTAGTACTGTTCTGGTAAATTAATAGTTGTGAGTACCCTTATATTGATTTGGTATTAATATATCCAGCGAAAGTATATTAGATTATATTTATTACAAAATCATTTTGGGTGATTGCAATGATAATTGCGGAGATTACTGTTGTTCCAATAGGAACAAAAACAGCAAGCGTGAGTAAATACGTAGCGGAAGTAGTATCAGAGCTGGAAAAGCTGGGATTAAATCCGGAACTTACTGCTATGGGCACCATATTTGAAGTAGAGGATCTCGCTTTAGTTTTAAATGCGTTTACAGTAGTGCATGAATCAGTCTTCGAACAAGGAGCAGTAAGAGTCGTTACAACATTGAGGATAGATGAAAGACGAGATAAAGAGGGGTCAATAAAACAGAAGCTGCAGTCAGTCGCCAATAAAGCATAAATTTTGATAATCGGACGCAGATGAACGCAGACAATCAGGATTTTAAATATTTTTTTTTGATGGTTTAGTTGACGGAGGAGATTATTAGAATCTGCGTTCTAAATTAAATATGTAGCTAGAAGTTATACTTTATATATAATAAACAGAAAATGGAAGAAGAGATAGATTTCTCGGCATTCTCGCCGACTGATTATCGGTATTCGGTGGCGGCATTGAGGGAATACCTATCAGATGAGGCTTATGTGCAGTATAAAGCGAAAGTAGAAGCTGCAGTTGCAAGCGTCTTCGAGCACCGGGGCATTTTAAAGAGTGAGTTATGCGATGAGATAGTAGATGCCGCGTCAAAAGTGACTGCCGAAGAGGTATATGAAGAGGAGCAGCATACAAAACATGACATTCGGGCTCTCGTTAATGTGATTAGGCGCAGAGTAAGCGAGGAGGCGAAACCGTTCGTGCATCTCAGTGCCACGTCTTATGATGTTGTTGATACCGCAAATGCGCTCAGGTATAAAGATGCCGTGAAGCACGTTATTATCCCGGATATGATCCTGCTGGAGCGTGCATGGCTAAACTTAGCACGTAGAGAAAAGGATACATTACAAATTGGGCGGACGCATGGGCAGCATGCAGAGCCTATTTCTTTCGGGTTTGCAATTGCGCAGTATGTGAACCGATGGGGCACGCAGATATTGCAGATGCAAGAAGCAACAGGAAACTTAGTAGGTAAATTCTCGGGTGCTGTGGGTGCATATAATGCAACGTCGTTGCTTTTTGACGATCCGGAAGAGTTTGAACGCGAGGTGCTCTCTTTGCTTAACCTAAAACCCGCAATGGTATCCACACAGATAGTTCCGCCTGAACCCATGTCCGATTTCGTGCATACCGTTATATGTAGTTTCTCGGTTTTAGCCAATTTCTGCGATGATATGCGTCATCTTCAGCGCAGTGAGATTGGGGAGGTGCGAGAACGGGTAGATGAGGGGCAGGTGGGCTCGTCAACAATGCCGCATAAAAGAAACCCTATTAGTTTTGAAGGCGTAAAGAGCCTGTGGAAAAAGTTCATGCCGCAGGCTATAACAATGCATCTCGACCAGATTTCGGAACATCAACGAGACCTTACGAATTCGGCATCGCAGCGCTATATACAGGAGTTATTGGTGGTTTTCGATTACTGTGTTAGGAAGTTAGGAAGAATCACAGAGCGGTTAGAGGTGGATAGTGAACGGATGCATGCGAATTTCGCGCTCTCTAAGGATAATATTATTGCGGAACCGTTATACATTCTACTCTCTTACTTCGGACATCCAAACGCGCATGAATACGTACGAAGGAAGACTGTTCAGGCATATAAAGAGCATAAATCGTTGCGTGAGGTTGTTGAGCACGACAACGAGGTATTAGCATATATAGCTAAATTTACGCCTGAGCAGAAGGAGAAGGTCTTTGATGCCGCGAAGTACACAGGACTAGCAGCGGAGAAAACAGATACGGTTGTGAGTTATTGGGATGACGTTTTTAAGGGGCTATGAATGCGAGAGACTTTTCGGTATCTATGTGATAGGTAAAGAATATCTTTAAAGCAAAGAATTTTATATTAAATTATATAATCAAAATAGGAAGTAGCATGATCCGAATTACACAGCTTGTACATGGAAAAGGAACGGTTAGTGAAGCTTTGAAGCACAGGGAGAAGCCGCCAGATCAGGTACCTAGCGAGCTATTGGCATTTGCGGAAACACGTAGACCTATAATATTCTGGAATATCACGAATAAGTGCAATTTGGCGTGTACTCATTGTTACATCAATGCCGGACCTGGCGTGGACATAAGCAATGAACTATCTTTGGCAGAGGCGAAAGAGTTCATTGACGACCTTGCCGAGATGAGGGCACCCTTGATCCTCTTCACCGGTGGCGAGCCGCTGATGAGGACAGATTTCTGGGAGCTCGCAGGGTATGCAACGGAAAAAGGGCTAAAGACCGCTATAAGCACTAATGGCACATTGATAACGAAGAAAGTCGCGGCACGATTAAAAGCAGTGGGTATTGAGTATGTTGGTATCTCGCTCGATGGTGCAAAAGAGGAGACGCATGATGCCATGAGGAACCAGCCGGGCTGTTTCAAGAAGGTCGTGCAAGCATTGAAGAACTGTGCGGAAATAGACGTTAAAGCCGGCATTCGGATCACCATTACAAAGGACAATTATCAAGAACTCGAGAGTTTACTTGACCTTTCGCTCGAGTTAAACGTGCCTCGATTCTGTCTTTACTGGCTTGTTCCTAGCGGACGGGGCAAAGAGATATATGATATCCAATTAGAGCCGGAAGAAACTGCTCGTGTCTTTGACTTGCTATACCAGCGAGCGTGCGATTTGGGCCCCGATAAGATGGAAATCCTTACCGTAGATGCACCTCAAGACGGTATTCTTCTACTGAATAAACTGAAAGAGGATAATAATCCGGAATATGAAAATGCGTTGAAACTGCTACAATATACCGGTGATTCTTGTAGTGCCGGCGATCGCGTTGCGAACGTTGACCCGACCGGTAATGTCTATCCATGTCAGTTCGCGCAGTTAGAACAATTTAAAATCGGTAATATCCGCGAAAGGAAATTCAGTGAGCTCTGGAACGATCCTGAAAATCCCGTCCTTGCTGCATTCCGAGAGAAGACGAAGCTCTTGAAAGGCAAGTGTGGCTCGTGCCAATACAAGGAGTTATGCGGTGGAGGATGCAGGATAAGGGCATATGCGCAAGATGGCGATATATGGGCTGAAGACCCGTTATGCCCGCTCGAGCTCGATAGCTAAGGTGGAAATATTGTAGAGTGGAGGAATAAATCACAATTTCCAATATAAAAAACCACGAGATTCCACAAGATTAACACAAGAAATTAGGGTTAATAGGGATGGGATAGCCAATAGTTTATTAAAACCCGATTACTACTATTGTTTTCTCGTGAAAATCTGTGTAATCTTGTGGTTTGCCAAACAAATACAAATTAATTATTGACACAGATTAACACAACACTTTTTCTTTTTTACAAAAAGAAAATTTAGCCTGTGCTAAAAGAAAAACACAAATGTTCTTTTGGTAAAGCTTTTCTTTTTAAGAAAAGGTTTGTG
>WSZT01000214.1 GCA_013139985.1 Candidatus Methanophagales archaeon
TTATCACGCGCCAGCCCAGTAAAAATGTGCCCAAAGCCATCGTAGACCCGCACATTAACATCACCCACCAGGGTACGTAAAAATAGGTGATATAGCTACCAATCCACAAAGCTGCTGTTATTACGCCCATTGCATTTTGCGTATCGTTCATACCGTGGCTGAATGCCATAAAGGAGGATGAAATGATCTGCAATTTCTTAAATACTCTTTCGGTCGCAGGAGTAGGTGTTTTTTTAAAGAAAAAGTGGAGCACCCAATTAGTGACGATAAATATAACTGCTCCTGCTGCAAATCCTATAAACGGGCCGAGCGCAATAGCAAGAAATACCTTATTTGTTAGCACTTCCCATTGTATTATCCCCATCCCTCCTGCAACTATTCCCGAACCAAGTAAACCACCTACCAACGAATGTGTCACACTTATCGGAATTCCAAGCGCGGTGCAGATGAAAGTCCATATTATCGCACCAAGTAAACCACCGATAAGAACCATGAATGCAATCTCCTGTTCCAGTTCCGGTAGTGAAACAATCCCTTTTCCAATAGTCGCCGCTACTGCGGTAATAGCAAAAGCGCCTGTGAGGTTAAAAAGACTCGCCAACGCTAATGCTTTTAGCGGCGTCAGCGCTTTGGTCGCTATTACAGTCGCAATTGAATTCGCACTGTCATTTGCACCATTAAAAAAGTCATAGAGCAGTGCAAGAGCTATTATTATGATAACATAGCCAAAAACCGATAACATCTATCAAATACCGCCCTTCAACCTAAATGTTTCCAGGATATTTGCCACATCTTCACATTGATCCATTGTATCTTCTAAGATCTCTACTATCTCCTTGAGCAGCAGTCGATCAAGGAGCTCATTAGGATCTTCTACGGGCGCGGTCATCAGTATTCGCAGCCTTTTCCGGTTTACTTTGTCTGCTTCGTTTTCCAATTCGTTTATCCTTATGCAACAAGCTTCTAAAGTGTTCTCTTCAGATTTCAGATTCCGCAGGCAATGAACCGCCGTTCTTATTTCCTCTGATGCCTCCTTGATAATTGGCGAGAACTCAGTCACCGACTCCGGAACCTCTTGCTTCTGCGCAAATGACAACCTCACTACCGCTTTTTCTATACCGTCTATTACATTGTCGAGATTATGAGCGAAATAACGTATGTCACCCTTCTCTTCCGTGACACGAGTGTGGTCGTAATACAACCCCTGTATTACCCGATGAACAATCGAATCAGCATCCTCTTCCAGCATTCTAAGCTGCTCACTGATTTGCGGAAGCTTAGAATATTTTGTTCCCAAATCGACCAATAGGTCCGCTGCTTCCACGGCCTTATCTGCAAGCTCCTCAAAGAGGTCAAAGAATTTGTTTTCTCGAGGTAAAAACACGGTCATTTTATGCAAGACAGAACTAAATATCATCGCAGTTATAGGAAAAACTCTTTGCACCTTTGTTTCTCCTTCCACCCGCTTCCGGGTAGCGGCAAAACCGCTTGGCATCTCACCCATCTTCATGTTCTTCCACCAATAGCATATAGAAATGGAAAGGGGTATTTAAATTTTTCTAAATTAACGTATATAGCAATGTTTATACATAGATACGCGGAAAAGATTTAGGCGATATAATCCAATAATTTCCTGAATGCGCGGCCTCTGTGCGATACAACATTCTTCTCTTCTGTACTCATCTCCGCAAATGTCTTGTTCGCACTTTCCAATTCAAATATCGGGTCATAGCCAAAGCCGCCCTCACCCCTAGCCGCATTTGCTATTCTACCTTCGGATGTGCCGACAAAGAGCATAGGTGCCTTTTCCAGGGATTCACAGAATGCAACAACAGTTTTAAATGTGGCTCTTCTCTCTTCGCCATTCTTATCAACCATCAATTTCAGAATACCCGCATTGCCGATTTTATTAAATACAAATGCGGAGAAAGGGCCAGGGAAGCCATTTAAAGCGGGTATGGTCAACCCCGAGTCTTCGATGAAGAACGGCTTTTCCTCTTTTATCTCACTATACATCCGTATATAATTCACACTTTCTTCCGCTACCGTTTCTATCTCATCGAGCTGAAATTCGGGATAGTCATAATCGATATGCTTGATGGTTATGTCCTTCGATTCTGAGTTAGCCAGCGCTCTTATCTCTTTTACTTTGTGCTTGTTCGAGGTGATGAAAACAAGTTCCTTTTTCATTGCTGTATTTCACTAAGATTTTGATATTATGTTAAACTATATTCCTTTTATCGTCCGCAAACGACAGATCATACGGTGGCTCTTCCCCCAGTCTTTCATAAAGCTCATTTACCTCTCGTTTCAGTTCTATCATCCGCAGCTCACGATTCACCGCTAAGCGATTGAACTGTTCAAGTTCTGTAATGTGTTTCCGAATATCTTCTTTCCTCTTTTTTCTCTCGGTAATATCCCCGGCATCACAAACAATACCTTGTAGTCTACCTTCCTCATATGTCATCACAGAAGCCGAAAAGCTCACTGGAATCTCTCTTCCATCTTTTGCTCTACAAGTGGTCTCAAAACTCACAGTAGAACCTGCCGCTTCTTTTAGCCGGTTCTCCAATTCAATTCCACCTTCTTCTTCTTTATTCTTTGGACCTATAATATCATCGAATGGCATACCAATTAACTCTGCTTCACTATACCCCAAAAGGTCAAAAGCAGCCCTATTCGCTTTTACAATCTGTCCATCAGTACCGACCAAAATAAGCGTATTAATCATTGTGTTCATGATGTTCTCAATCTCCCTTCTTGCCGCTTTTTCATCTCCGATGGCTTATTTGACGCGCTGAGCCATTGTGTTAAAAGAATCCGCCAATCGCTCTATCTCGTCGCCCGTTTTTATCGCCACATGGTAATCAAACTCACCTCTCGATATGGCTTTTGTCCCTTTCACCAGTTGCGTTATAGGCCCCGTGAATCTTCTGGCAAGGAAAATGGAAAGCACACATGCAAAAGCGACTATTATCAAAAAATAGCCCATGCTGACAACAATCATTTTATTTGTGGCTTCTCTGACAGATTTTAAGGATATACCAATGCAAAGAGCTTCCTCCTTCCCGGGCTCGCCTATATTAAGTGGTTGAATGAGGAATTTAATATCTTCACCATCGTAAACCCGATCTACAACGACCTTTTTTCCCGCTTCAATGTATGCGCTACTAATCTTCTTCCCGTACATCTCCGGATTATCAGCCAAATAAATCTCACCTTTGGGATTAACGATCCACCAGAATAAAATATCTTCTGAAGCATTGATTTGGTTCAGCGTTCTAAATGGCCATGCGTGTGTGGCATAACCAGCTTCAATGCTTCTGGCAGTCACCTCTGCAAGCTGCTTGTTCTCTTCTATTAGATTTTTCTCTATTATCTGCTTTTGCTCGTTTAACAGGCTGTCCCGCAATTACCCAACAACCAATAGAAATTATACAATAGTACAAAAATCTAAAAAACGCTTCCTTTCTAACTCAATGCACATTTATAGCCAGACTTTTCTCAAATTGCAAAAATACCACTTAGAAGAATGTATATCTTAGTTCCAACCGAAATTAAACCGAAAGGTTTTTATTATGGCATGCACAACTGTTCTTTAGTTATAAAAACGAGGTGATTGTAACGGATGGTGATACGAAGCGATAAAATAGGGCAATCTTGGCTATTGCCCCTTGCTGTTAGTGAACTCATACCCGAAGACCATATTTGCAACTTGGTTGAGGTAGTAGTGGATAACATGGACGTTAGTGAAATTGAGCAGAATTATAGGTCCGGACCGGGCAATCCCGCATATTCACGGCGGATGTTGCTAAGACTGGTGATAATGGCATCTGCTGATGCCATTTGGTCTTCGAGGAAGATAGCAAAGCTAGCTCATGAGAATGTGGTGTATATGTATCTAACAGGGCATGAGAAGCCCGATTTCAGAACGATATGCAATTTTAAAAAGGAGTGTGAGGGACTAATTGAAGCAGCGTTCAAGGAAACCGTCACGATTGCTAAAGCATTAGGAATACTTAACTTAGAGCACATATCAACCGATGGTACCAAGATGAAAGCAAATGCTTCAAACAATTACACGCTGAGTAAGGAAGAGATAGAGAGGATAAGAAGAATAATAGCGAGAGGGATTGCGATAGATAAAGAGGAGGACAAGCTCTA
>WSZT01000102.1 GCA_013139985.1 Candidatus Methanophagales archaeon
ATGCCATCGCAGGACTTAACTATTCCTTGATGCTTTATCTTCACCACCTCTCCTTTTTCTCCTCGCTCTGCTAAAGCCTTCTCCATCGCCCTAACGTGCTCTTCCACATCTCCCTGTATCGCAATTACGCCAATCCTCGTTCTCATTGCAGTTGACACCGGTCAAGATAGTCTGTCTATTTTATCTCACCACCATTTATTGTAAGTGATAGCAAAACCGCCCATTTTAAAACTTACTAACCTATTATTTTTTCTTTTAGCACAGGTTTTCTTTTTTTCTAAAAAAGAGAAAGTGTTACAGCACCGGTAGATACTCCTTCAACTCCCATTCCGACACGTTCACGCGATATTTGTCCCATTCCACCTTCTTTGATGTGATGAAGTTGTTGAAAGTGTGGTTACCTAAAGCTTCTCTCACCAGTTCACTCTTCTCTGTCAATCCAATTGCCTCAATCAAACTCCCGGGTAGTGACATTATCCCTTCCTTCGCCCTTTCCGCACCATTCATCAAATATACATCCTTCTCTGTTGACGGTGGCAACTCGTACTTACCTTTCATTCCTGCAAGTCCAGCAGCGAGCATCACCGAGAATGCCAAATACGGGTTGCATGCAGGATCTGCGCTGCGATATTCCACTCGTGTCGCTTTCTCTTTTCCCGGCTTATACATCGGCACCCGTACAAGCGTAGAGCGGTTACGACGTGCCCAGGTAATATACACCGGCGCTTCATAGTCCGGAACCAGACGCTTATACGAATTTATCCACTGATTGGTTATCGAGGTTATCTCCGGTGCATGCCTTAACAGTCCCGCGATATATCCTTTTGCATGTTCAGACAGTTGATATTCCTCATTTTGATCGAAGAACGCATTTCTATCCCCTTTAAATAACGATTGATGCACATGCATTCCCGAACCATTCACACCGAAGATAGGTTTAGGCATGAACGAGGCATAACAGCCCTGTTGCTGTGCTATCTCCTTTATCACTATTCGGTATGTCATCACCTGATCGGCCATAGTAAGCGCATCTTTATAACGAAGGTCTATCTCATGCTGCGAAGGTGCAACTTCGTGGTGGCTTGCTTCTACATCAATTCCCATTGCCTCCAACGTTAAGACCGCATCCCTTCGTAAGTCGCTTCCTGCATCCAAGGTCATCAAATCGAAATAGCCGCCCTCATCCAGTAGCTCCGGGTTTTTATTGCCTCTAAAATAGAAGTATTCCAGTTCGGGGCCGACATAGAATGTGTAGCTGTCCTCTTTCAAGTGCTCTAAGTTCCGCTTCAATATATACCTCGGATCTCCCTCGTATGGTGTGCCATCGGGCTGTAGGATGTCACAGAACATTCTCGCAACTACATCCGCCTTTGGCCGCCAGGGAACAATTCGGAATGTGGTGGGGTCTGGTTTCGCGAGCATATCGCTCTCGTCTATCCGTGCAAAGCCCTTTATCGAGGAGCCGTCAAAGCCCATACCTTCGTCAAAGGCAGCTTCTAATTCGGAAACAGAAATGGCGACACTCTTTAACCGTCCCAGGATGTCAGTGAACCAAAGTCCGATGCTTTTTACAGCTCGCTTCTCTATCGTTTCAAATACTTCCTCTTTCGTCTTTATTTCTTGCACCATTTGTCATTCCTCATCATCTTTTATTGATATAATTAAAAAGAATAATGGTTTATTAATTTTGTATATTCGATCGAGTTTTTCAATCATGCTCTTCAAAGTTTTAGGTCGGAAGACATCACTAGCGTGATGTAAAGAAACCGTTACCCGCCTACCATCCAGATGTCTGTATTGTCTGTGGCTACCAGATTGACGATCGAGGGAGAAATCGTCCTTGACTAAAGCGTTGATCAATTCTCTGGCAGTTAAAGAACGGAGCTCTGAATAATCGATTTTGGTCATGTGACTACAGCGACCAAAGATTCAGAAGAGTCTTTTTCCATTTCCTCTGGTATTTGCTCTCCATGTTCAATCATGCTTTCGATGGTCATTTTAATCACTTCTCGTATATTTTCTAATGCTTCTTCTTTGGCATACCCCCAAGAGGCTCCTCCTTTGTCTTCAAGGGCCGGGCAATAAGCATGCCAACGATCTTCATCTGGCTCAACTACTACGTTGAAAACATAAACCTTTATTTCCGTTTCACTTTTGTTCATGGTTTCATTTTTAATATGATTTATAATAACTAAAAGGTATTTTCCATTCTTATTTTATAGTTTGCCGTTATGCAAAGAACAGTATTCAAAATCAAAGATATAGATGAAGGGGATTGTGACGACTGCAGATTCTCTAGATCGACCAGAAGATAGATCTGGAAAGACTAAAGCGATGTCATCAGAGAAACACATTTTTCTCGACAATTATCCTGTTGAAGACATCAAACCAATAATAAAAACACGCAGGTCAGAAGAAGAATCATTTCAACGTGTATTCATTCTCCACTTCTAGCTCAGAGCGATTAAATTCAACTCATACCGCATGTTCTGAGGCTCATAATAAAATAACCCCTCTGCAACTATCTTTGTGCCCTCCTGCAATTTTGAGATGCTGATTTCATTTGCATTCACGATCATGCAATAATTACCTTTTTCATCGCAGAGGTGAAAAACTCGTTTGTATACGTCCTTTACATAACCTGTAACACGTATCCTTCTTCCTTTATAATACTCCGGACGTAGCGCTATCTGCGATATGAAAAATACATTACTTTCGTGGGCCACCTTTTTTATTGCGTTCTCATCGGCTACGAGTTCGTACTCGCCTTGATATACCGTCACTCTGCCTTCAACCTCTATCTCATCGCCGTAGCTCAGATTTAATAAATTCTCGCTATTAACAGCGGAGCTAACAAATATCAGTAGCTCTGTTTGGTTTCCCATTATTCTCATGAGCACATTCCCAGATCCGGTAACGTAGAAGTCAGAGATAACACCTCTTGTACGTACGAATGCGCTTTCATGTGCGCCAACCTCGTCCAAAGGCACGTAAGGTGGCGCAATAACTGATGATATGCCATATAAGATACAAACACCCAACAGCGAGAGGATGATCACGAGTTTGCCTATTTTATCCATATTTTTGATTCTGAACAAAGTATAACTTCTACCTATTTATTTAGGACGCGGATTTACACAGATTTACACAGATTTAAAATTTTCTGCGTTAATCGGTGTTAATCTGTGTCAATAATTTATTTTCTTCTATACTTTTTTTAGATCGGCAATACAAATTATATCCTCACTACATGCACCGAAGTCGCTTTAAAAGTTGCATATATTTCCGCCCCAATTCGCAGCTCGAGGCTTTCTCGTGATTGCTTTGTAATAAGTGCCACAAGCTTTGTATCCAACTTTACACGTGTTAAGGGACCCATATCCTGTAGCTCGGTTATTCTGCCGCTCATAACGTTCCTGGCACTGCTATCTCCTCGGCTCACAGACAAAATTATATCCTCCGGTCTTAGGAATACTCTCACCTCGCCCGCATGATAGTCAGAAACTGCGAATATGTTAGCCCCCATATCAACTTCTATCTTAGCAATGCCGTTCTCATTATCCTGAACGACTCCGTGTAATATGTTCTCAACGCCAACGAAATCCGCTATCTCTTCATTTAGCGGCTTATTGAATATCTCGTACGGAGTGCCAACTTGCACTATCTGGCCATTCATCATCACTGCTATTCTATCTGCTAAGATCATCGCCTCGGTCTGGTCATGTGTGACATGAACCATAGTAATACCAAATTCCGCTTTTACTCGTTTCAGTTCTTCGCGCAGATAATCTCTCGTTCTGAGGTCTAATGCAGATAACGGCTCGTCCAGAAGCAATATGGAAGGTTCAATGGCAATTGCCCTGGCAATAGCGACCTTTTGCTGCTCGCCGCCGCTTAACGTAGCGGGATAGCGATGCGCAAGATGCGATATCTTCAGCCAGTTCATTAGTTCGTTCACTCTCTTTGTATCCTGTGTTTTCCTCAACGTCAAGCCGAATTCTATGTTCTGCTCAACGTTCAAATGCGGGAATAGCGAATAATCCTGGTAAATAAAGCCAATTTGCCTTAGCTCTGGTGGCAGATCCGTTACATCATGTCCTTCTATCCTGATTTCTCCAGTGTCGGGAAAGTAAAAACCCGCGATTGTTTCGAGTAGCAACGTCTTTCCCGCGCCAGTCGGCCCCAGTATAACGAAATATTCGCCTTTTTTTACTTCTAGGTTTATGTTCTTGAGCCTGAATTCTTTCCAGTCTTTGGATAAATCATTAATTCTTATCATCTTTTTAGCCTTTCTTCCTTTTCACAATTACCCGTAACAATACAAATATAACCAGACAAATCGAGATCAGCAGAACCGAAATTGGTCTTGCGCCTGGTATACCAGGTAAGCCAGTTAATCCGAAGGATGTGAACCGATCGCCAATCAGGATAGACGCAGAGCGTGGGAATGATGCAATAATCATTACCGCTGCGAACTCACTTATTCCTCGTGCCCAGCACAGGATCGCGCCACTGAATATAGAAGAAGCAGCAAGTGGAAAGGTTATTTTAATGAACGTTCGCCATTGGGAAGCGCCTAATGAACGTGCAATATTCTCTAATCTCGGATCTACCTCTTTAAACCCCTCGCGTGCGGCATCCACTAAAAAAGGAAGACTCACAAATAGCATTGCAACCACTATGCCCGGATAGGCATCTATAAATGCAATA
>WSZT01000051.1 GCA_013139985.1 Candidatus Methanophagales archaeon
CATTGCTGTTTCTATTAGCGCTTCTATCTCATCAGGTCGTGCAGTTGCTGTTATCTCGTATATCATCTCGGGTTTTATCTCATTGCTCAGTACAGCAGCACTTTGCAATGCGTTTATTGCTCTTCGCATATCGCCCATAGAGACATAGTTTATCGCTCTGAGAGCATCCTCAGACAATGTCAACCCTTCCATATCCGCAATGTATTTTGCACGGGATGCGATAGCGTCATAAGAAAGCGATTTGAACCGATACACCGAGCATCGGGATTGTATAGGCTCTATAATCTTAGAGGAGTAGTTGCAGCTAAGGACAAACCGACAGGTGCCCGAATATCGCTCCATCGTCCTTCTCAATGCGGACTGCGCTGCATCTGTCAATGCATCCGCCTCGTCAAGGAAGATGATTTTGAACGCGGCATCGCCGATAGGCATAGTCCTTGCGAAGTTCTTTATTGTGTTGCGGACCACTTCAATGCCCCGTTCGTCACTGGCGTTAAGCTCTGTAAAGTTCTCCGCCCAAGTATCATCATAGAACTCACGCGCCATAGCGACCGCAGCGGCGGTTTTACCGACGCCTGCGGGTCCGGAAAAGATAAGATGCGGTAAGTTCCTTTTCTTGACATAAGACTGAAGGTTCCTTATGATAGCTTCCTGCCCAGATACCTCTTCCAGTTTCCTTGGCCTGTATTTCTCAGTCCATATCGCCTCTCTCCGCATGGTAAACTAAGTTCTTTTAAAGTGTCAGTTTATGTTAAATATATTATGGATTTAAATCTGGAGTTGGGGTTGTTATTGGCGAAGTCCTTTATCATGCTATTCGTAGTAATGGACCCCCCAGGCAATATACCTATTTTTATGGCATTAACGAGGGATATGAGTGGCGGCGAGAGGAAGAAGGAGCTTAATCACGCGGTCGTAGTAGCTACCATTCTACTGCTACTATTTGCTTTTCTTGGAACGATAATACTATACGTGCTGGGCATAACTCCAGATAGCTTTATGATTGCAGGCGGGATCCTCCTTTTGCTCATCTCCTTTGATCTTTTAAGGGGCGAGCATAAATACGGGACAAGTGGCGATTCCGGAGCTGGCGTGGGTGCTGTTCCGTTAGGGACACCCCTACTCGCTGGTCCCGGTGCTATAACGGCGGTTATGGTGCTAATGCAAGAAGAATATGGCGTTTTTATCGCGCTCTTTGCTATTTTCACGGCTATTATAGCAACAAGAGTCCTATTAGGGCAAGCGGAACGGATATACAGTATAATCGGGAAGGTGGGCTCAGAAGTCTTAAGCCGTGTAATAGGGATATTAGTGGCGGCAATTGCAATAGAGTTTATTGCAAAGGGAATAGCGGGAATGTTTTAGTTTATTCCCTTGCCATATCACACAAATATTTAACCGTGCATGCGTGCTCAATCGAGCTGATGATTACAAACGCTTCATCGACCGTTGCACCACGTGCAAACGTGCCATGACCCAGAGCAACAACCCCCTTATGGTCACGCAGAGCAGAAGCGGCATTTGTTGCTAATTCTTGTGAGCCGATACCACCGGTAACAACCGGGATTTCATGCAGGAAGTAGATGCTTTCCGAATCTTCAGGCACTATCTGCTCGCCTGGCTTACAGAGCATTGACATCACCACTGCATATTTCGAATGCCCGTGTAAAATAGCAAGAGCCGAAGTTTCACGGTAAATCGCGCGATGGACATTTACCTCTGTCGAGGCAATCACATCAAGTTCATCGGGCGTAGCAGGGTCTATTGGAACAGTAACAATCTGCCCTTCAAGTTCATCGAGCATACTGCCCGTTGTGCTTATTAGCATCTGGTCACCAACTCGCTTGCTTACATTTCCGAAATGCGAATGTGCAAGCCCGGCCTCCACTATCTTCTTGCCGTATTTTATTAATTCTTGCATTTCTCTTTTAGTATAACTTCACAGAGTATATTATTCTAGTATATTCAACACCGCATCAATGTTATCAAAGATAAAATCAGGTTTTTCCTTCTCCAGTTCCACCTTTGAGTGCATACCTGTAGTTACGCCAATAGTTTTTACTCCTGCCCTTTTACCCTGGATTATATCCTGCGGTGTATCACCACAATAGATAGTTTGAAGCGGTGTGGAATTGAGTATTTCGATCGCTTTAAGTAACGGTTCCGGGTCAGGTCTTGTTCGAACGGTATCCTCAGCGGTGAGCAAAAGATTACAAGGGAACTGAAAAGACCGAATCGACTCTTCTGCTGATAATTTATCCTTTGTCGTTACTATCCCTATTTTTATCCCTTTTTCTCTTATTAATTCAAGTGTCATTTTCGCTTTCGGGATTTCTTCTATCATATTTTTAAATTTGCCCCTCATAAGACTGAGGAAGACCGAATCAAACACATATGGCTCTATATCAGGGTATAAAATCCTGAAAGAGAGCTGACTTGGCAGATGGATTATCGCCTTTATCTCTTTATCCGTTGGGATTCTCAAGCCAATTATTCTTGCTGCTTCCTTAACTGAACTCAAAATCGCTTTTGATGAATCAATTAAAGTGCCATCCATATCAAAAAGACCCGTTTTTGTTTTCATTCTTCGTTCACTAAACTTAATCTCCTTTTTATTGTATGAATAACATTTCTTTAGTAAAGTTTTTAAAACTTTTTGAAAGAAAGTTTTTTTATTTACCTATGTCTTATACATAGCAAGCAATCATAAAACGGTTTAAAACGCCAAAGAAGCTGGTAAGCTACGTGGGGTTATGCCCTGGAATTTATCAGTCCGGGAACACTGAGAGAATAGAAAGGAACCAGGCGGTAGATAAATGGCTGATGCGGATCCTGTATGAGTGTTCTGGAAGAGTGGGTATGTTAGATCCGAGATTTCAGTGTTACCATTTGAGTATATCGGAAGTTCCGAGCGAAGCAAGGAATTTTGGTGGAGCGAAGCGTAACCGCATACACCGAGTTATACAAAGTTGCGGGGATTCTTCATATAGTCATTCATCTTGAGGCTACAAGTTGTTGAAACCATGCCAACAGTTGCTTACCAGCTTGTATGCTCGCAGCCACTACATCAAGCTGTATTTCAAAAGAGTCAGCAATCGAGAGCTTGGGGACATTGATTCGAATAACAGCAGATTTTCCAGCCTTCTCGATTTGCATATTATCTGTTAACATTGAGCCAAATTGTTCTCGCAACTCAGCAAGCTGGTCTCCCATCCCAGCAAATTGAATATCAAAGAAGCCATGAACCAGCTTGTGGCACAGAACGGTTCCTTTTGGCGTATTGGCACGTGTAAAATAGATAAAAGAGGATCCTGCAGGCTTTGATGATGGCTCAGGCATTTCAAACTCTGGCGCAATCTGTTGAGCTAGCTTCCAATACGAGTGCCAAAACTCCGTAACAACAGCATCAGCTACGGTTTGGTATCCAAAGGTGGATTTTTCGATAGCCGAATGCAAGAGCGACAACTTATACTGTTTCTGATTACCCATAGATGTATTCGATGCGAACCACTCAAAAATATCTTCGTAGTTGATACGGGCATCAAATCCTTTGAAGTCTCCTGAAAAGTAAGAAGTTGGTGCCACGAGAACGGTTCGATAATCGGAAATTTGGTACCTTTTTTTATAATTTTCACCACGCTCACGATAACGTTGGGCTTGCATCGGCTGAAACCCAGCTCCAACTTTATTTTCGATTAAAAGTTTAAAGGATCGACTGGCATTATCAATAAAGAGAATCTCAAGGTCTGACTCACCTGTCGAATGCGTAACTGAGCGTTTTGCATCAGTAACCAAAGCATTGGCAGCCTCCTCAAAGCCGATTTGTGCCACAAACCAGCTTGCAAAATCTGGTGAAGCGATAAATTCCTCAAGCAGTAAAAGATCGATATCTCGCTCTGATACACCAGCTATTGCGATAGCTCCAATTTCTCTCATTTGCTTTCTTTTGTTCAACTCCTGATTATACATAACTCCTGCCTCTGCAATTTCGTATAACGCCCCGAGCGTATCTGAAGTTCCCCGAAGGGGAATTTGGGCGAAGTGCCGAAGGCACGAAGCCAGATACGCTCTGTTAGGCGAAGCCGCTCAAATCTTATTTATCCTATTTACATCCATCCAAAATTTGGCTTTGGCGTAAGCCATGGTGGAATCGGCAAGGCAGTAGCCTCACATAATTCTTGAATTAACTGCTCAAGCCGATTAGGCAAATCACAAACAAATTCTCTCCGCAAATCGTGTTCGGTATGGGTAATTACCCCATTAGTCATTTGGCGGACTTTCTTATAATCACCTTTAAAATGCATCATTTTATCACGGCTCTTTTTAAGTTGAACAAGCGATTGATATGGTTCCCGACCAGGATCAAATAAATCATTTTTACCTTTCAATACCAGATAAAGTTGCCATTTAGCGGTTAACGACAAACTCTCAACGTTCTTCCAAAGTTTTGGAAAATGTTCAAATCCAAGATCATTAATGAAAGCTTCAAGACATGCTGCGCCTAAAATTATTGCATTCGCCCTCTCTTGATAGATCTCATCTAGTTTTGCAACACTTCCTTGTTTGTCTCCAGAGGAAACGAGTTTTTCGGCTTCAATGGCGTGTTGGCGACAGCTGCGAAAGAATACAGGTGCTGCAAAGAATTTAGTATAAATCTCGCCATTTCGGATAGTGAAGGACTCGAAGCGTGATAATTGTGGAGGTATACACTTAGTTACCTTTGGAAAACTCGATTGAGCACGACGTTTCCTAACATGAATATCCCACAAAGCGTCCAGTATTGGGCGTCTAAGATCATTTAACCACTGATAAAACTTTTCAATATCCACTTTGAAATCAGTATGTCCGGGTTTTCCGGGTTTAATCACAGGATTGCGGAGCAACGCTAACTTTTCATGAATTTGATCAAGAGGTTCTAAATCAACTTCAGAAGAAGTCCATTTTCCATAGTGTCTCCCTTCAACTTGAACAAAATCTGCA
This sequence comes from Candidatus Methanophagales archaeon, assembly GCA_013139985.1. GTDB lineage: Archaea > Halobacteriota > Syntropharchaeia > Alkanophagales > Methanospirareceae > Methanophaga. Next base: position 4,981 of record WSZT01000051.1, read on the forward strand.
ATATGCCATTGCCAAAATTGACCAGTATCAAGGACCTGGAAATGGCTTGAACAACTGAGTTTCTGATCCCACACATCAATAGGGTTGCCTATGAATGGAAAATGATAATCCGATACCAGACCTTCAGCGATTACATCATCAGGTTGTTCACAAAGGCCAACTGGGATATCACTAACTAGCCGTTCGATGGCTCGTGATGACCACACATCAGCAGAAACGTTATGCGTCAAGGTACCATGTACTACTACGTGACGGGATCGAACAGCTTCTTCTAGATCATACTCTGAGAGTTTGTCAAAATTAAACG
>WSZT01000196.1 GCA_013139985.1 Candidatus Methanophagales archaeon
GGCGTGTATCTCTACGCTGGTGTAGGATTGCTATGTATAATCTGCGGTCTTGCTTTTTCTGCGCAGTTTCTCAATTATGGTTTCATACCATTAACACACCATTTTGAGGAGAACCGAGCTTTGGGTATGGACCTCGTAGAAGTAGGAATCGGAATAACAGTGATGGCGGTAATCACATCTATATTTTTTAACCTTGTGTGGAAGAGAGAGGGAGAAGAAGTGGAGGGAGAAGACTAAAAATGATGGAATGGTTAATCGGAGAAGTATTTGATAAATATAATTACTGGATTTCCATTGTGCTTATGCTCATTGGGTTCTATGCGATGATTGCAAAGGACAATCTGATAAAGAAGATCATCGGGTTGAACATATTTCAGACTGCTATATTCCTATTCTACATATCGCTGGGCGATATAACAGGTGGAACCGAGCCAATCGTGATTGAAGGTCAGGCAGCCGTCTTATATGTGAATCCTTTACCTCATGTGCTTATCCTGACAGCGATAGTGGTAGGACTCGCCACAACTGCAGTCGCGCTCGCTCTCGTAATAAGGATGTATGAGGCATATGGTACGATAGAAGAATCGGAGATAATAGAGAAGGAGCGAGAAGCGGGGATGTAAACAAAATACTATATATTTTACTTGCATTTATGCGGCTTTTGCAAAAAGAGAGAGGAGAAAAAGAGAAAATGAACGAGAAGATATTGCTTGACGAAGAAGAGATCCCGAAGGCATGGTACAACATACAGGCGGACCTGCCTTCACCATTGGACCCGCCGATAAATCCTGCGACTATGGAGCCAATAAAGCCCGATGATTTGGCACCTATTTTCCCAATGGAATTGATAAAGCAGGAAATGAGTACAGAGCGATGGATCCCGATACCCGAGGAGGTAAGAGATATTTACCGGCTATGGCGACCTTCGCCATTGTATAGGGCTCTTCGGTTAGAGAAGCAATTGAAGACGCCTGCGAGGATTTATTATAAATGGGAAGGCGTTAGCCCGCCCGGCAGTCACAAGCCAAACACGGCAATTGCACAGGCCTATTATAATATGAAGGAAGGTACAGAACGGATAGCCACGGAAACGGGAGCGGGTCAGTGGGGTTCCGCACTTGCATTTGGTACTATGCTGTTCGGCTTGAAGTGCACGGTATATATGGTTGGTGCAAGTTACGATCGTAAACCATACAGGAAGGTAATGATGGAGATGTGGAATGCCGAGTTGTACAGAAGCCCAAGCAAGAACACGGAATTTGGAAGGAAACTATTAGAAGAGGATCCTGACACACCAGGTAGTTTAGGTATTGCTATTTCAGAAGGAGTAGAGGATGCCGCGACACACGAGGATACGCATTACGCCTTGGGTTCTGTTTTAAATCACGTTCTGTTACATCAATCAGTAATAGGATTAGAGGCGAAGAAGGCATTTGAGCAGATAGATGAATATCCGGATGTGATATACGGATGTGTAGGCGGCGGCAGTAATTTCTTTGGCTCTTGTTCCCCCTTCGTAGCCGATAAAATACGGGGCGATAAGCCAGACTTAAAAGTAGTCGGATGTGAGCCAATGGCATGCCCAACACTGACGAAAGGGCTCTATCTATATGATTTCGGTGACTGTGCCGAGATGACACCTTTGTTGAAGATGTTCACGTTAGGGCATACATTTGTCCCACCACCGATTCATGCAGGTGGGTTGAGATATCATGGTGATGCACCCTTACTGTGCAAGTTAGTTAAGGACGGCTGGATAGATGCAGTGGCATATCATCAAAACGAGGTATTCAAAGCAGCGAAATTATTTGCCGAGACGGAAGGGATAATAATAGCACCTGAGACGGCACACGAAGTGAATGCAGTGATAAAGGAAGCGTTGAGATGCAAAGAAGAGGGCAAAGAGGAAGTGATATTCTTCAATAACAGCGGTCACGGGCATTTCGACATGGGATCATACGATGTTTTTCTTAGAGGAAAACTGGTGGATTACGAGTATCCTGCGGAGTTGGTGAAGCAGTCGTTGGCTAAAGTGCCGAAGGTGTAAATAACCCCTTTTTCCTTTTCCTTTTTTTTGAAAGTTCATATCAATAGGCGGAAGTTTTGATTCTATGCATATAAAATAAGAGAGCGAAAATGGAAGAGGAAAGCGGATTGTGGATAGAAGAGAAGGTATTAGATAGGGATATCGCAGTATTCGAAGCAGGCATCAAATTAGGTGCTCTATACCATCAGTTTATAGGCACACCCGTGAGTACGGAAACAGTAGAAGTGTTAGAGACTGCAATCGAGAGAAGCGTATCACTTCAGCCGTGGGTAAGCAGCGTGGAAGTGGAAATAGATAGAGAGAAGGTACGGGAGAACGAGAATGAGTTCAGATATTGTGAGTTACATGGTGAAATGCTGGACGTTAATGTCGTTGTCAGGTATGAAGAAGTGGAAGTGCATGCGCGGGTGAAATACGAAGAGGATATGGGTTATCCCATGATGCGTGTAGAAAGGGTAAAAGTACTCATGAAGTAGTGCAGAAGTATCCGATTTTAGGAATAAAATCCTTCTTCCGCGATAACGTCTGTGGTATATGGCATTTGCCGTTCTGTACTACAACATCAAACGCCTTTTCAATTATACGCTTATCGCCTTTAACAAAGACATCCTCGCCCTGCTCCAGCGGATTTGTAATGAGAAGAGCCACTAAATCGTATCCTTTTTCATCAAATAACGCCCCCATTTCTAACATAATAGCCGCTTCTTTAGCGTTTATCTCTTCTTTATCTATTACCATTACTTGACTCACGGCAATTTTTTTAGCGCCCAGCGAATATTCTTTAAAATCATGAAGCAGGATCTCTTTGGCGGATTTACCTTTTATGTTTATACTTGCCTTTAAGAGTTCTTTACCATATTTGTCTATTTCAATGTCTGCGATTAGAGCTAATTTACGCGCTATTTCTTTATCTTGATCCGTTGTTGTTGATAATGTCAACATTAAAGTATCGGATAGAATACCAGAAAGAAGCAATCCCGCTATATCAGGTGGAATGTCTATCTGATGAAGGAACATTAATTGTGCAACAATCGTACATGTGCTGCCAATAGGCTCATTGCAGACGTGAATGGGCATTAGAGTTGATATGTCCCCGACCCTATGATGGTCAATGATTTCCAATATATGCGCTTCTTGCACGCCGTCAACCGCCTGCGAAATCTCATTATGGTCAACTAGAATAACTTTTTTGCTTATCGGATGCAGTAAATCCGTCCGGGTAACAATGCTAATTAAGCGATTATCGCTATCTACAATTAACGCACAGCGATATTTCGATTCTAAAACTCGCGGTTTCAATTCGGAAATACGCGTATAAA
>WSZT01000229.1 GCA_013139985.1 Candidatus Methanophagales archaeon
GTGAGTGAGTAGAAAATCTTCGGCCTACCCATTTTCTCCTTAACCAGCGTCCGCTTTATCAGTCCATCCCGCTCCAGAATAGCCAGATGCTGCCTCGTTGCGGTGGACGAAATACCCAATTTTGAACTCAGCTCGTCAACATAAGAATCCTGTTGCTTCAAAAAGTTAAGGATCTCAGCTCTTGCATCTTCTATTTGCATATTCTTTAGACTGGCAGAGTAGTTTATAAAGTTTCCTATTTTTATACACTAAAAACTTTTTATAGTTATTAGAGTAAAATAATATTATACTGTAAAAAGTGGTAAAGATGGCGGAGGGAGCGATACACCTGCGAGATTTTCCGCCTTTCATCAGGTTCGAGCTTGAGGGAAGATTTCGACGGAAAGTCTTTGCAAAGTTCTTGAAAAATGTAAGCGCGGTTGAAGTAGACCTCCCGCCGGAAGACTTCTGGAGCTCGGCGGAAGAAGAATTTGAACTCTCAAGATACGAATTAGTCTTTGGCAAATTACGTGGGCGAATATTAAAAACGCTAGAAGAAAGTCCGTTAAGTGCTAAGGAAATCATTAAAATAAATCCTGATCTCTCACCGAATTCCATTTACCATGCTATAATATGGCTAAAAGATCAAAAGCATCTAAAAAAGAGGCAGGGGTGTTGGGAACTAAAAAAGGATTATTTCGAGCATGTTAGAATCTCCGATCTTGCAAAAGTAATCAATTTTAGAGCTAAGGGTGAGAGAAGAAGATATGGCATATCTATAATAGAATTGGAGATGGCAACTTTTTTATGGCCTAGCTACGAGAGGGCTTGTGATCTGGAAGGGGTAAGTTTTAAAAATCCGTCTTATGGGAAATATTATCAGAATCACTTCGCACTCGCAAGAGCGGTAAAAGAATGGGAGAGAGGGGATACTAATATTCCTCAATGGGCCCTGATAGCGATAGCCGAGTTTATAAACGTGGATATAGAGCAGAAAGAAGTAATATCGAGCTATTGTCTTCCTCCGGGAGTTGAAATAACACCTTATTACAAAAGAAGATATAAACTCCCTATTGAACTCTCCCCCGAACTTGATACTATCGCGCTTCAAATACTCATGAAGGGTTCCGAAGAGGGATTAATATATCCGCCTAAACATAAAAAAGAGATATTTAAACGACTGTATCATACTTTCGGCTCATTTCAAAGCGGCCGGATACCTCTAAGCATACGAGAAATAATTGAGACGTATTATCAAAGCCCGAGTTGCAGAAGAAACGCTATTAGAATACCCAATAGAATGAAAGAGCGATGGGAACAGCTCCCGTATCAGGAAAAGACGCTCTCAAAAATCAGGGTTCTGGAGATGTTATTTGGACTTGATCAAGAAAAAGGTAATTATGAGCTAATATCTCGCTCGATATACCTTCTTGAGGATGTATCAAGCATATTAAAGGATTTGGGAATCGGGGGGATTAAGATAATAAAAAGGAAAGACAGACCACATTATCGGTCTTATTTACCTAAAAAGGTGAAAGAGAATCTTGAAGGTTTAAAAGAGCAACTAGAAATTGCTAAGATCGAAAAAAGGCTTGCGTTTCTCGCAGAAAAGGATAGGATCAAGTTAATTAAGAAGGTTAAAAGTCATTGGGGCGATAAGGGCGTGAACATACTCTCCAACCTGAAGTTGGATAAAGGAGTCAGAGACCTTGACCTTGCCCGTGCTTGCGGTATGACAGCAAGAGAAGTGAGAAAGATACTCTATGAACTCAAAGATAAAGCGATTATCACTTACATAAGGGAGGAGACTCTGGAGCTTCTGGAATATTATTACTATTTGAATCCTGATGGTATCGAGAATTTTTTAGCTGCCAGAAAGGAGGTGAAAGAAGAGAAAGTGGAAGAAGCTAAATATCCATTTCCTGAAGAATTCTCTATTTATCAGCGAAGAAGAATGTGTTCGGAAGTTGGTTGAGCACTTTTTTTATTGTATATACAGTATATCTTTTGCCCCCGAGTACAGCGAGAGCACCGAGTTTTTTCCCTCTGTGTGCTCTGAGGTCTCTGAGGTCTCTGTGGCTATCATTTTTGATTTTTTTTGTCCAAGAATAACGGGAAAAAAAATAAATGAAGATTACATATCTAAGAAAAAGGGTGGAGAAGAAAAGGGGAAATGAAGCTAACCTGTTCCATAGACGAAATAAAAAGATTGAGACCTGAAGAAGTTAAGGAAATCCGGGATAACGATAAGAGCGGTGAATTTCAATTACTGGACGTAAGGCAGCCTTATGAATATGAGGCTGGGCATATCCCAGGTGCAAAGTGGGTTCCATTGGGAGAACTTGAATATAGACATGCAGAGCTTGAAAGAGATAAAAAGATCATCACTTATTGCCGCTCTGGACACAGGAGCATGGCGGCAAACACCCTCTTGTGTGGTCTTGGATTCGAGAACGTCTACAATCTTGATGGCGGAATTCTCAACTGGCACTACGATGTTATCAAAGGAATTGCAGAAGAGCGACCTGAACTGATAACAGGCAATGAGGATGTTGGTGATATACTGATGCTGGCACTCAAGCTTGAGAAGGGTGCACTCGATTTCTACTCGAAAGCGCAAGAAAAGGTCAGAGACAAAAAAGCAGTGCAGACGTTTCAGAAACTCGCGGGCTGGGAAGAGAAGCATATAGAGAAGATATATGTGCTGTATAGCAAGTTGATGGGTGAGCCTAAGTTACCCCCGCTCGAGCGGTTGAAGGCGGAGTTGAGCAGCACCTATATGGAAGGAGGTATGAAGATCAACGAGGAGTTAATAAAGATAGGAGAACGGGTGGGATTCGTAGATGACTTTGAGGCTCTCGAGATAGCTTTGGAGAAAGAGTATATGTCATACGACTTCTACAAAAGAGTTGCGGGATTAGTTGGCGATAGTGAAGCCCGAAACATGCTTCATGAGCTCGCAGGGGAAGAGCGAAAACACATCAATGCCCTACTCCAGCAGATAGAAGAACCAGAAGGGGGACGTCAAGAATGATCTTCAAAAGAATAAAGTCCGAGGGTTTGGCTCAGAATTCCTATTTTATATGTTCGGAGGACGAGGCGGTCGTAATTGATCCCCGAAGAGATTGTGAGGTTTACATTGACTTAGCTAAGCGAGAAGAAGTTAAAATCAAGTACATATTTGAAACACATCGTAATGAAGACTACGTTATTGGGTCTATAGAGCTGTCCAACCTCACCCGTGCTGAGATCTTCCACGGTCCGGGCTTGAACTGGGGATATGGCACTATTCTTCATAATGGCAATGTATCTCACATTGGGAACTTGAAACTCACTGCATTACACACCCCAGGGCATACGGGTGAGAGCATGTCCTACGTCTTAGCAGAGAGCGAAGAACCTGTGCTGGTCTTCACAGGAGATGCACTTTTTGTTGGTGATGTGGGCAGAATAGACATTTATGGCCCTGAGGAAGCGCCAAGGTTAGCGGGAGTGCTCTACGACAGCATCTTTAACAAAATACTTACCCTCGGTGACGGCGTTATCCTCTGCCCTGCACATGGTGCCGGCTCGGTCTGCGGTGGGAAGATCAGTGCTAGGGATGAGAGCACGATAGGCATAGAGCGAGCCCAAAACCCCGTGCTTCAACTGAGTAAGGAAGATTTCATCGAGCACAAAGTCAGCGAGCACCATGAACGCCCCCCTTATTTTCGTCAGATGGAGAAATACAATCTTGAAGGACCGCCTTTGTTAGGGAGATTACCGATCCCCCCTCCTCTAACACCTGAAATGTTTAAGGAGGAAATGGAGCGTGGAGCGGTGGTTGTGGACGCCAGAACACCGCCTGCCTTTGGTGGTGCCCATATTAAGGGTTCTTACAGCATCTGGCTTGAGGGTTTACCTGCATACGCCGGCTGGGTCCTGACTTATGGAAAGACGATTCTGCTGGTGCTTGAGTGCCGTGACCACTTGGATAAAGCAGTCCGCTATCTCGTACGGCTCGGCTACGACAATATAGTAGGATATCTGAGGGGTGGAATCGAAGCCTGGTATGACTCTGGCTTTAGGATTGAGTATATGGGACTCTCGAGTGTGCACAACCTCAAACAGCGGCTTGACAGTGGCGAGGATGTCCTGGTACTCGATGTACGGGATGAGAACGAGTGGAAAGAAGGGCATATTAAGGGCGCTCTGCATATTTATGCCGGGCAACTCGAGAGCAGGCTGAGGGAGATACCTCGTGACCGCTCCATCACCATCGTCTGCAATGTGGGTCATCGTGCGAGTCTGGCTGCGAGCATCCTTCTTAGAGCGGGCTATCCAAATGTATGCTGTGACGTTCTTGGTAGTATGACTGCATGGCGTGTCAGCAATTTCCCAATGACAAAGGAATAAGAAATGAAGGTTCTTTAGTTTTTGAGTGGCTACTCAACCAATAATGCCTTCTTCATAACCTTTCAGCGTTTCTTCCCAATATTCTTTCGCTGTCTGTTCTGGGTCATCATTAAACTTTTCAATCCAACGGTCTAATTCTCCATTTTCTGCGGGCATTTTCTTCCTTACCTCTGGCAGGTACGTGCGGATGACGTCCTTAGTCTTCTTAGTCTCCCAGAACACCGGATACTGATTTGCTTTACGGTCATATTCTACAATTTTTTGCATGAGCCCTCGACAATGTTCATAAAGGTTGAGGTTAATACTTCTACCCCTACGCAGGAGCGTCTCCACCGTTTTCTCTGTCCAACCCCTGTGAAACCTGCATACCCCCATCTCCTCTGAGTACAGCTCCTTTATTGCACGTTCAGCACAACTCTTACCCAACTCTCTCGGTGGCAGTGAATTTATAGTGTAGTTAGTGAGGTATTTTCCCTGAATGGGCATAGGCACGAAAGCTCCGGGCACCCAATATTGTATGGGTGACATGCACCCGATTTTTCCATAAGGGATGTATAGCGTGCTATCAACAAACGTATTGCCAAAACTCTTTACTCGCTCTGCGAATTGCTTGTCAAGCTCTTTCGCTGCAACTCTAACGCCCATAGCTAAGATAGCTCCAATACCCTCACCGTAGGCAACGAGTTCAGCAAGTTTTATTACCGCTTTTGCATTTCCATGCGAGAATTCTATCTTATAATTTCGTGGGTCAAACTCGACATCAGCCTCCAGTCCAAGTTCCTCTTTTCTGAGCAGGCCTTTATAGATACATTCCAGAATCCATGAACTCACATTACCAAACTCGATGGCATCAAAACCCATTACTTCTACTTCTTTCACCGCCTTCTCGGCATCTCGTTGGTCAAAGATACCCGAGTTCGGACCCAGAGCCTCGTATGGCTCGTAGTCCTTCTTGTGTTCGTGGTAGATCTTTTTGCAGGTCAAAGGACATGGTTCGCCACAGGTAGCGAAAGTTTTTTGTTCTACTATCTCTTCATTAAATTGTTTGAGGTAATGGCTTTTTACGAGTGCATACAATGATTTCCTCTCACTGTCGCTCAGATTTACGGTCTCCCAGTTGAACGAGAGGAGCCACTCTCCCAGAACCGACATGTTCACGCCAAAGGTGCCGGAAGATTTAACATGCTCGTCATATCTGTATTTTTTCCCCGTTCTGATGACGTACTCTGTATATTTCTCATGAAACTCCTCCTGAAATATTTTATTTACTATTTTAATGTCTTTAATGTTCTCGTTAAAAGTTTTACTAGCGTATGTTCCGCCGAATGCTAATGCAACGGTTCTATGCGCTTGAGCCATGAGAGAACCAAAGCCCCCTCTACCTGCCCAATCGTCAACCCCCACTCTGAATTTTCCGTTGCGAATCACGGTTGAACCGATAGCGCCAAAGTTTGTATTCAAAGATGCCGGGCCCACAGTGAGTATCCTGAAATCCATATATTTATTTCCATCGAGAAACAGGTCATTGAACTTATCATAGGTGTACTGCTGTAATGCATACCCTCCCCTCTTACCTGCGTAGCCATGAAAAATATCTTTTAAATCATGCTCACTGATTTCATTGAAACGTGTTTCAATGCTTCCATCCCCAGCCCCCTTTATTGCAGCTATAAGATAATCCTCAGACCTGCCTTCAACCGCCATGTAATCTATACCTGCGTGGTATAGTGGCAGACCAGCGCCACCCATCGAACTGATAAAAAAACCGTGCCAGAGAGGTGACCTTGCTGCAAAGATCAGACGGTGGAAACCATAGAGCTTAGAACCCGCTAACTGTCCTGCTCCGAAGCATAGGACATTCCGCGCATCATAGGGCTCAACCTCAAAGCTTTTGTACCGGTCACGGTGGCACAGTAACGCAAAACTGATAGGTCCTATTGCCTTCTCAATGGGCAGTTTCTCGATTCTCAGGTTGCGTTCCGAAGCGTTCAAATATGCCGCCCTACCTTCTTGATTGGTTTTCAATTAAACTCCCCTCCTCGCCACTACCATGTAGGTCGTGCTTTGTTCTGGTATTGTACATTTTTGCATTATTTAAACTTTGCCCATTTTAAGCCAGCCATCCATTTTTTCTCCTTTAGCAATTTCTGCCTCCTCTGCGTAACTTCTCCCACCTCCTGCCCAAAGAACCATAGCAATCGCTATAAAAATAAAAGAAAATCCATATATATGATGAAAAAGAAGGGTACTATTATAACAGCTTGCAAAAAAACAAATCCCAGAAGATAGAAAGGAAGGTCGAATATGGAAGTAACGAGTCCAGAATTTGAAAATGGTAATAAGATTCCCCGGGAATTTACCTGTGAAGGCGATAATATCAACCCTACACTCATTATTGAGGCTATTCCTGCGGGGACTAAAAGCCTGGCTCTCATAGTTGATGATCCGGATGCACCTATGGGGACCTGGGACCATTGGGTTTCATTTAATATTCCTGTTGTTTCTCGGATTGACGAAGACAGCATTCCCGGAAAGCAAGGGCTAAATGATTTTGGCAGGAAAGATTATGGAGGGCCTTGTCCTCCATCAGGTACTCACCGTTACTTCTTTAAACTATACGCCCTGGACACAGTGCTTAACTTAAACGAAGGGATTAACAAGGAAGCCTTAGAAGAAGCCGTGGAAGGTCACATATTGGATAAAGCAGAATTGATCGGGTTGTATAAAAAGGGTTCGAGTTTTTGAAAAGGATTTAAGGGCGTTATGTTTGAAGATAGAAAAGATGCAGGCGAAAAGCTTGCCAGAGCATTAAAGCGATACAAAGACAGAGATGTTCTCGTTTTGGCTATTCCAAGAGGCGGTGTTGAAGTAGGATACCAAGTTGCAAAATATCTGGCTGCAAGTTTTTCGCTGTTAGTAACAAGGAAATTGCCGTTCCCGGATAATCCAGAGGCGGGATTTGGAGCGATTGCAGAAGATGGAAGTACATTCATTTTTAAGGATGCTGAGCGGTGGCTTCCGAAAGAAGCAATTGTTGAAATTATGAAAGAGCAGAAACAAGAGGTTAAGAGAAGAATAGCGAAGTTGAGAAAAGGTAGACCCTTACCAGAAATTGAGGGCAAAATGGTTGTATTAGTGGATGACGGTATTGCCATGGGTTCCACAATGCGTGCTGCTATTATGCTTTGCAAAAATAAAAAAGCAATTAAAATCATCGTGGCAGTACCAGTCTCAGGGGAAGATGTTGCAGAAGAGATAGGAGAGATGGTTGATGAAATAGTAGTCCTGGAGAAACCCGTATTTTTCCGCGCAGTAGCACAAGCATACAGGAATTGGTACGATGTGTCAGATCATGAAGTAATTGAGATACTGACGCGATGAAATTTTGCTCAGTTTTGAAAGATAAGAAATCGAAAACCTTTTTATGTCCTGAAACTTATGATTCTTTATAATTGAAAGGAGGTGCTTCTCAAATGGCATTTATGCCCCCTGAAAATAACGCGGAGAAATTCTCTTTTAAGGATGGCTGCCCCTATTTAGGGATGGGCCCATCGGGACAACCTAAATGTGAAGCAGACGATATTATGGAGGAATACTTACCTGGAATGTATCTTGCGAGCTTATGTCTAAACTCTGCTGAAAATTGGATTGACTGCGTATATTTTAAAAGGGCAAAGCTACTGTAATCCTGTAAGGAAGGTAATAAAAAAGATGAAGATATGTGTAACTGCGGCGGCGGGAGATCTGGATGCACGGGTGCACTGGGAATTTGGAAGGAGCAAATACTTCGTGATTGTAGATCCCGATACAATGGCGTTTGAAGCAGTACCAAACAAAAACATCATTGATGAGACAGGGCGAGCTTTCTGTATCGGACATCCTGAAATGCTTCTGGATAAAGAGGTGGATTTGGTTATCTCCGGAAATATAGGGCCAAATATATACCATATGCTTCATGAGGCGGGCGTGGATATTGCGACTGTCACGACTGGCACGGTAAAAGAAGCAGTTGAGATGTACAAAAGCGGTGGATTGAGTATAATTGGAGCTACGATGCCGAGGCGTATAAAAGAAGAGATTTCAATGCTTGATACACGAGCAAAAGATCTGAGGCAAGAATTAGAGCAGATAGAGAAGAGATTGGGGGAGCTCAGGAAGTAACTCAACTCATTCTTTCTTATTTTTGGCACACCAACGCGGTTTGGGAATATGTGCGGCCAGATGCGTCAGTTTCTTGACGCTACCGGCAGGCTTTGGAAAGAAGGTGCTCTTGTCGGTAAGATAGGAAGTGTATTTACGAGCTCGGCTACACAGCATGGAGGTCAGGAATCAACCATCCTGAGTTTTCACACTACGCTCTTCCATCACGGGATGAGCATTGTGGGTCTACCATATACTTTTGAAGGTCAGGAGCGAAACGACGAAATTACTGG
>WSZT01000064.1 GCA_013139985.1 Candidatus Methanophagales archaeon
ACGCCAGCAAAATGGATACGAATGCGAATACCGCTCCTCTTTGTATAATATACCTCGCTGATCCAACATTTCTATTATCGGCCTATCGGCATCCTTCACGAACATACCTTCCAGTGGCGGAACTTCACTCGTAAAGCGACCTTCGGCATTCACGGGCTGAGAAAAGCCCAACTTCTTATCTCGGCATACCTCATAATCATCTTCGCCAAATGCCGGTGCTATATGAACAACGCCCGTACCTTCTTCCAGAGTAACGAAATCAGCGGTGACTACTTTCTGTGAATCACCACCCTCTATCGTTGCGAACTCAAAAAGCCGTTCGTATTCTAAATCTGCCAAATCTGCACCCGTATACCTCTCTATTATTTCATATTCCGATTCTAAAGCATCTAATCGCGATTCCGCGAGTATCAAATCCTCTTCTTTTGCTCTGGCTTTAACTCTCGCTTTTACATATCGGTTTTCCGGATGAACAGCAAGTGCAATATTACCCAACAATGTCCAGGGCGTAGTTGTCCAGGCCAATAGATACGTGTCCGACTGCTTCAATTTGAACTTCACATATATTGATGGGTCTTCTACATCACGATAGCCCTGTGCTACTTCATGACTACTTAGCGTGGTCTCACATCGCGGACAGTAAGGAACGACCTTATGCCCCTTATAAAGCAAACCCTTTTTCCAGGTCTCCTTTAACGACCACCAGACGGATTCGATATATTTGTTATCAAAAGTGATGTAAGGAGAATCCATATCAATCCAGAATCCCACCCGTTTCGTGGCATTTACCCATTCTTTCTCATAACGGAAGACGGAATCTTTGCATTTCTTGTTGAACTTCTCAATACCGTAGTTCTCTATCTCCCCTTTGGTATTAATGCTCAGATTTTTCTCCACTTCTATCTCCACCGGAAGACCATGGGTGTCCCAGCCCGCTTTCCGCTCTACGTAATAACCTTGCATGGTTCTGTATCGCAGCACAAGGTCTTTCACTACCCTTGTGAGTATATGTCCTGGATGTGGAAGTCCATTTGCAGTTGGTGGACCCTCGATAAAAACGAACTTCTTACCGTCTTTACGTTGAGTTACGCTGCGCTCAAAGGTGTCTTCGCTATCCCATAGCTCTAATATCTCTTCTTCCAACTTCACGAAATCTGGTCTTTGCGTTTCGCTTCTGAAATACGCCATATTTCCTTCTCCGTCAAAATAAATAATGTACTGTTACTTGTTTGTATGAAGATATAATTTTTATATCCATCATTTTAAATAGTTTTTGTTTTTATTTGCTTTTTATTTCTATCGTATTCGTTGTTGTACCCAGCGACTTTGTTAATGAATTGAAGGTAATAAGCGAAGAGATATATTCTATCTTCTTTGATACCCTGTCGAGTTCGTCTTTTATTTCCGGACCTTTAAAATAAAGGAACTCTGCCAGGCTGAGAGGGAAGACAAAAATATCAAGATGCCTTCCTGTTAGGGAACTCCCAGTAAATAGTTTACCCAAAAAGTTTTGATAATTATCATACAAGGACACGGATTTCACAGATTTACACAGACGCTACTCTAAAGTCATGATTATTAAATCAGTGTTAATCAGTGTCTTAGAAATTCTTGAAAAATGATACAGTTCTGGTAAATTACCCTTTGTGTGTTCCCTTTATATAAAAAGTGTGGATGAGAGATGATATTAAAAAGAGGATATTAGAAAAAGCTGAGACTGTGGTTGAGCGGATAGAGTTCATCGAAGGGCATCTATCGGATGAAATATTTGGGGATCGGATATTGCGGAAAGTAATTTAGCGAGCTATTTTGGAAGCGAAGAAGGGTGAAAAATTAAAAGAAGCAAACGGATTAAGAAACCGACTGATATTGCAAAGATCACGTAAAAAGAAACATTCATGAACTTTCTGTTTTCGCTACTACACGGCCTTTTTTTCCGCCACACCCTCGAGGATATTTTTCTCCATCATTGTGAAACTCTTTATCTTCTCTATGAACTTCTTCTTCATTTTACCGACCAATGCATGTTCAAGCACATTCTCTATTGTCGCAACCGGTATTATCTTCACCTTATCCTTATACCGCTCCTCGATGAGCACGTCATTCAGGTTTGACTGGGGTATCAATATTTCTTTAATACCCGCTTGTGCTGCCGCTTCCACCTTCGCCGTTACTCCTCCTACAGGTAGAACATCACCCCGCACGGACAAAGAACCTGTCATCGCCACACTCTGGTCCACGGGGATCTCCTCCAGGGAAGATATAACCGCGGTAGCAATTGATACACTGGCGGAATCTCCTTCCACTCCTTCGTACGTACCTATAAATTGGATATGTATATCTTTACGTGATAGGTCCTTCCCGGTGATTTTCTTGAATACTGCAGAGACATTTTGTACCGCTTCCTGTGCTATCTCCTGCAATCTACCAGTTGCTATTACCCGTCCTTCATCTCTCGATTGCGCGGGCGTAACCTCCGCGATTATCGGGAGCATGACACCGGAATCACCCATTACTGCAAGTCCATTCACCCGTCCTACCTCAACCCCTTCTGTTTTGAATAATTGATAATCCTTCTTATGCTCAAGATACTCATCAGCCAACTGCTGCTCGACCGACTTTGCCATTGCTTTTGCTTTTATCACATGCTCGCCAGTAGTATATTTAGCGCCTTCTGCATGCGCTATATCGCCTGACACTCGCACCAATCCGCCGAGGTCACGTAAAATGAGAGTAAGGTGACCTTTTCTGCCGGATCTTCTCCGCGCTTCCCTTATTACCTCTTTCACCCCACTCGTATCGAAATGAGGTATCTTTTTGTCTTTTTTTACCTCTTGAGCGATGAATCTGATAAGCTTCTTCCTATTCTCTACCGTATCATCCATCGAATCTTTCATGTATATCTCATAGCCATAGCCTTTTATTCGAGAACGTAGTGCAGGATGCATACCTGCTACGGCATCCAGATTACCGGCTGCGACCATAACGAAATCACAGGGTACCGGGTCTGTCTTTACCATGGCCCCGGCACTTCTCTCCGATTGACCGGTTATGGCATATTCCTTCTCCTGCATAGCAGTGAGCAGATTTTGCTGCGATTCTACCCGCAGCGTATTCATTTCATCAATGAAAAGAACGCCTTTATTTGCCTTGTGGATAGCGCCCGCTTCCACTCTATCATGTGCTGGTGTCTCTAATCCACCTGATTGATATGGATCATGTCGAACATCGCCGAGTAAAGCACCTGAATGCGATCCTGTTGCATCCACGAATGGTGCAGTCTCATGGCCTGCATTGTTAACAAGCAATTTCGGCATCATCGCCTCTTCTTTCGGCATCATCCATCTAAAGACTAAAAGAACAACAGCAGCGGCAATTATTGACCAAAAAATATACTCCACCTTGATTTCACCGCCCTGGAAAGCATAAATAACGCCCATACCCATGATGAGGAAGAAAGTGAACATAAGGAACGTATTGCGCATTTGAATGCGTTTCCGCACTTCTTGTTTCTGTGCATCTACTATCTCTTTCCCCTTACCGCGGGGAACAACTCTTATCTTCGGATTATTTTTATCTTCGGCATTAGGATACGCCAATGTATCTTGCAATTCCTCCTTTGGCAGTAATTCCGCCATACTACTTCCAAGCATTGACTTGCCTGTACCGGGCGTGCCTATCAGCATCACATGTCTACTCTGCGTAGCTGCCTTCTTTATCACCTCCACGCCGCGTTCCTGACCGATTACCTGGTCTATCAGTAACTTTGGAACTTCTATGCCCTCTGTTGTCTTTAGATCTACCCCGGCTAACAGGTCGGTCTCAACTTGCCCATCCTTATCTACTTCTGATTCGGTCATCGCTTTCCTTTTTCACCTCCCACTTAGTTTATGTCACTCATATGATAAAAAGGTTGTAACCTTTCATTGTACATAATGTACATTATTTCTTTGGTAAAGATTTTAAAACTTTTTGAAAGGAAGGTTTTTAGGATCCCATCTCAAAGACATCATGTATTGCTTGCGCTGCTTTATATGCTTCCTCCTTCTGTACCACAAAAGAGATATTAAATTCCGAACTGCCCTGAGAAATCATTTTCACACTTATCCCTTCATTACCAAGAGCGGAGAAGACTTTACCTGCGACTCCTACTGTTCCTGCCATACCCACGCCAACAACACCTACTGTACAAACGTTGCTATTGTATGATATGTCCCTAATTACCGTGTCAACTGCGGGTATGCTTTGTATTGCGTCAATAGCTCGTTACACTTGTGCACTATCAATAACAAGTGATAGTGTCCTTTCAGAGGAGCCATGACTTATCATGATGATGTCTACATTTTTAGCCGCCAGGACAGAAAATATACGAGATGCAATGTCCGATATACTTCCAATACCAGTTCCCGCGATATTGACAATTGAGGTGTTTTCAATAAGCGTA
Organism: Candidatus Methanophagales archaeon; assembly: GCA_013139985.1. Taxonomy (GTDB): domain Archaea; phylum Halobacteriota; class Syntropharchaeia; order Alkanophagales; family Methanospirareceae; genus Methanophaga. Next base: position 4,445 of record WSZT01000064.1, read on the forward strand.
ATAGCTTTAGCGGCCTTTTTGGTCGTCTCTTGCTCTTCTCCGATAAGCGTGCCTTCGTCATCGGGGTTGAGCAAATTTTTCACCCTAATCGGGATCTTTTTTTTCATTATGGGCTCTATTGCCCTAGGATGGAGTACAGCAGCACCGAAATACGATAATTCCATTGCCTCTATGTATGATATATAGGGTATCTTTCTCGCATTCTTTATCCGTTTGGGGTCTGCACTCATTATACCCTCTGTATCCTTCCAGAGCCATATCTCATCGGCATCTATCGCCGCCCCTATTATAGTGGCGGTATAGTCCGAGCCACCCCGACCAAGAGTTGTTATCTTCCCTTCTTTCGTTTCACCGGTAAATCCACACACAACAGGTATCTTATCTCCTAACAAAGGCATAATTCGCGCTCTTACCTCTTGCTCTATACCTCCCATCAATTGCGCACTACCATATTCTGCATTTGTTATTATCCCAATGTCACCGCCTGTAAAGTGCACTGCATCTATACCTGCTGATTGTATCGCGCCAGCCAGTATGGGTGCAGCCAATCGTTCGCCGAAAGAGCCGATGTAGTCAAGAGATCGTAATGTTAATTCACCTAAAAGACAGATACCAGTCAAAGCTTTCTCCATTTCCGCTGTTCTTTCTTTTATTTCATCCTTTACTTTTTTTAGTACCGGTGTGTCGTCTATCGCCACAGAAGCCACCATATTATGCTTATTTCGTAATTCACCTACGAACTCCTTCACCTTTTCCACTTTACCTTCTTCTGCTATCCTATTCGCATGCTCATAGATTGTGTCAGTGACAGCATAAATCGCAGAGGTCACAACGACAATCTCCATATTTTCTGCTGCTTCTTTGGATCGCATCACTAAATTTGCCGCTGTCTTTATCTTTTCGCCATTTGCGACTGCAGTACCACCAAATTTCATCACTACTCGCATTCTCTTCTCACGTCCCACCTCTCACATCTATTTACCATCAATCCACAAATACAATTCTGAAATATCAATAAATTTATATGAGGAGATTAATGCTTACATAATATCTAATACTATTAAAATTTAATTTATTATATAGTGTATGAGACGAGGTAAGAATGTAAAATGGCAGGACAATTAGGTGGAATACCCATATTAGTGTTGAAGGCAGGGAGTGAACGTACAAAAGGTAGAGATGCGCAGATCGCGAATATAAATGCGGCGAAAGCAGTTGGAGATGCTGTTCGCACCACGTTGGGCCCAAAAGGGATGGATAAAATGCTTGTGGATTCTCTTGGTGACGTGGTTATAACAAACGACGGTGTGACGATCCTCAAGGAGATGGACATAGATAGTCCAGCAGCGAAGATGATGGTGGAAGTAGCGAAAACAGTGGAGGACGTGGCTGGTGACGGCACGACCACTGCTGTGGTTCTTGGTGCAGAACTGCTAAAGAAGGCAGAGGATCTACTGGAACTGAAGCTACATCCAACGGTAATCACATTAGGCTATCGGCTCGCGGCTGAGAAGGCGAAGAAGGTGCTGGATGAAATCGGAAAGGATATAGATATAGAAGATGTGGGAGAACTGAAGAAGATAGCAGAGACAGCGATAACAGGAAAAGCCGCTGATGCATCTCGTGATTTCCTCGCTGAGATTGCGATCAATGCAGATAAGGCAGTAGCAGAAGAAGTTTCTAAAGGTAAAAGAGTGGTTGACGTAGATAACATAAACGTAGAGAAGAAAGTCGGGGGTAGAATGAGCGAGACCGAGTTAGTGCAGGGGATGGCAATAGACAAAGAGATTGTGCATCCTGGTATGCCAACGAAGATAGAAGACGCGAAAATAGCATTGATTAACGCATCACTTGAAGTGAAGAAGACAGAAATGAGTGCAGAGATAAAGATACAGTCTTCGGGCCAGTTGAAAAGTTTCCTCGCGGAAGAGGAGCAGATGTTGCACCAGATGGCGGAGCAGCTAAAAGAAAGCGGTGCGAATGTCGTGATATGCCAGAAGGGGATAGACGATGTGGTACAGCATTATCTCGCAAAGGCAGGGATTGCTGCGGTGAGAAGAGCGAAGAAAAGTGATATGGAAAAACTGGAAAAAGCAACTGGCGGTAACGTAGTGAATGCAGTAGAGCTGATAAGTAAGACGGATTTAGGTTATGCGGGATTGGTAGAGGAGCGTAAAATATCAGGATCTAAGATGCTGTTCATAGAGCAATGCAAGAACCCTCATGCGGTCTCCATTATAGTAAGGGGCGGGACAGAACAGGTGGTAGATGAAGTCGACAGGTCGTTAAATGATACGCTTCGTGTGGTGGGCTGCATAATAGAGGACGGTAAAGCAATTGCGGGTGGCGGTGCTGTGGAAACAGAGATAGCGTTGAGAGTAAGAGAATACAGTGCGTCACTAAAAGGACGGGAGCAATTAGCGGTGGAGAAATTCGCAGAGGCATTGGAGATAATACCGCGTACATTAGCGGAAAATTCGGGGCTCGATCCGATAGATAAGCTGGTAGAGCTGAAAGCAGCACATGAACGTGGTGAAAAGACCGCGGGCCTGGACGTTTATACCGGTAAAGTCGTGGATATGTGGCAACGAGGCGTTATAGAGCCGTTAAGATTGAAGAAACAGGTAATGGACTCTGCAGTAGAGGCGGCTATAATGATTCTCAAGATAGACGATGTGATCGCATCGAGTAGAGAAGCGCCTCAGGCACCTCCTCCTGGTGCGGGTGGTGGTATGCCGGGCGGTATGATGCCCTACTGATTTTTTTTATTTTTTATTGTAGATAAAGTATATTTTTTGCCACCGAGTAGAGTACACCGAGAGCACCGAGTATTTTCCCTCTGTGTGCTCGGTGGCCTCTGTGGCCAGCTATCCTTTTTGATTTTGTTACAGGCTCTGCACCTATTTACGTGCGGGGTTTGTGTTCCACAGAAGAACTCAATCCTCCTGCGATATTTCACTTCTCTCTATAATTCAGCATCCGGTATTCCGCCTTATAAGGATCATAAACGGTATTATTCTGATAATCATTTTGCAGTTATATCATCGGTTCTGGTTGTCTCGCTTTGGGAAGCACAGGTAACCGCATATTACTCAGCAACAACGTACTTTTGACCTCTTTCGCACGTTCTAAAAGTAATTCCTTGCCTTCGGTAGTGAGCGCGAATATCGGGATTGCGGTACCGGCCTGTAAAATAGCCTTCTCACCTGCGAGTGCTCTTATCGGCTCCGAGGCACATGCAGTAACCAGGTCAGCGATTTCAACGAACGCCTCGGCATCTTTTCGTGATATGCCGGTGAGATGCACACCGAATATCACTGCCTGCTCGCTGATAGCTCTACATTTTTGGGCGTCTTCCAGTGTGGCTACCGTGACACCCACTCTTTCGTATCCATTGCGAATAGCCATCTGTAACCCCGCGTTCTGGTCTATTCTCGGCGGATCCAGTACCTCCCCCTCTTTCGCCTTCACCTTCTTTAATATCCCCTCTACCGGTGTGGTCTCGATTACACCACTTAGCCTTGCCCCTATCCCCTGCACCAGTGCGGGATTAGAAGTGACTACTGTGCCTGCACCTTCACAAACTGTTACAGCGGCATCGAGCAGACCACTGCGAAGTGCAGTCATGAATGTTTCGGAAGTGCCAAAGCCAACAAAAACTTCTAACCCCAGTTCTCTAGCCGCAGTACACAACCCGAAATCACGTATCCTGAATTCTACGTTCTCTTTTATCACTCGCTCGTTCAGCGCCTTTATCCCGCGCATCTTTTCCCATAACGGGCAATAACTGAGCTGTGGCTTGCCAACTTCTACCACCTTACCGTCCTCAATCACCACCCGCGCTTTACCCAGGGTTTCAAGCACATGTCTATCTCTGCTCATTCTAATTTTATATTTGTATCTAAACTATAACTTCTACCTATAAATTTAATTTAGGACGCAGATTATTAAGCAGATGAGACGATCTCAACGAGCTGAATCTCAAATGTCAGGTTTTTGCCGGCTAAACGATGGTTCGCATCTAACGTCACGTCCGAGTCTGTGACATTGGTTATGGTAAAACGAATTATTTGACCATCCGGTTGACTGGCTTGTAACATCTGACCAAGTTCAAGTTCCGAGTCCTGAGGAAATTGGTCTCGAGCAACCACCTGTACCAAATCCGCACGGTATGGGCCATAAGCCTGATCTGCCGGGATGGTGATGGTTTTTGATTCGCTCAGATTCAGCCCCTCTACACCTTTATCAAAGCCCGGGATCATCTGGCCCTGACCAATAGTAAATTCCAGAGGCTCGCGCCCGACAGAGCTATCAAATACTGTGCCATCATCCAATGTGCCCGTGTAGTGAACCTTAATGGTATCACCCACCTTTGCCTGTGCTATTTCATTTTGATCCGCTACAATTTCTTCTTGATGCTCTTCCAGCTCAACTGATTCTGATTCGGGCTGCACGTCACCGTCTTCAACACAGCCAGAGGCCAGAAGCAGGATAATCAGGATAGTTAATATGCCAATTAGTTTTGTGGATTGCGAACGCATTTTTTTTTCAGTCCTCATTTATTAATTGATTATTGATGTGTCTATATATATAAAATGTTTTCGGAGATAAAAGAGGGAACAACGAAGATAATTGTGCCCAAACAACTCAAAAGGTCAATGTTTTATAATCCGAAGATGGAGTTGTGCCGGGATATAGACGTAGCGAGTGTATCTGCTTTTGCATCCTCGCTAACGTCACGAGTGCAGCCCCTATACATAGATGCACTTGCGGGCTCTGGCGTTAGGGGTCTCCGGATAGCGAACGAAGTGGGTATGTGTGTGCATATTAACGATCGCAGCACGCCCGCATATGAACTAATAAACCGCAATATAGCGTTAAATTCGTTAGAAGAGCGAGCGCGTGCATATAACGAGAATGCTAATATCCTTCTATTACAAACCAGGTACGATATGGTCGATTTAGACCCGTTTGGGTCGCCAGTCCCGTTTTTGGATGCCGCATGCAAGTCTGTGAAGCGGTTGCTTCTGGTTACGGCGACAGATACAGCGCCGTTATGCGGCGCTCATACCGGTGGCATGAGGAAATACGGTGCGAAACCGCTTAATACTGACTATCATACCGAGATGGGGACTCGCGTTCTCTTAGGTGCGGTAACCCGAGACCTGTGCAAATATGATAAAGCGATACAGCCGCTACTATCTTATTCTACTGCTCATTTCATAAGGATCATCGCACGTGTTGAACGAGGCGCGAAAAGAGCTGATGCGTGCATGAACCGACTTGGTTTCATTGTGCATTGCTTCGCCTGCGGTAATAGATGCGTGTGCGCCGATATGCTGGACCTGAAACGTGAATGTTCTGTATGTGGTGCGAAAGTACGCATTGCGGGGCCGCTATATCTACACGCAATAAAGGAGAATGCGTTCTGCGAACAGGTGCATGACGAATTAGGAAAAAGGGAGTTGGGTAAGAAGAGCGAAGCAATGAAACTCGTTGATACATGCAGCCATGAGCTGGATATACCATATTATTTCGAGCATCATGCGATATGCAAGGCGTTAAAAATACCACCGCCGCCTATTGCATCCTTAATTGACGCTTTGCGGTCTGCCGGTTTTCACGCGAGCAGGACCCATTTCTCGGACATCGCTGTTAAGACAGATGCGCGCATAGATGTGATAAAGGATATTTTGAGGGGGTTGTAGGCGTATCGAGGTAAGTAGTAATAACTACCTTCTATCAAGGACACGGATTTATACTGATTTGATTTCTTCTGTGTCAATCTGCATTAGGATATCTGTGTCAATAATTTATTTTCTTGATATAATAGCTCTCTCCGTTAAAGCCTACTGAGCTTTCATCATCGCCCCTGTGATTCACATCACTATATAATTCTACTCTGTCCTCTACCGATTTAAAATCCGTTTCATGGCTAAAAGAATCGGCCTATATGGCTTCTTTCAAAATGACTGATTTGGAGATTTTTTCCAATACAAAGGGTATAGCATGACAACAAGAAGGGGAAATAATTCACCTTATGCTGTGGGTTTAAGAAGGAGGAGATAAAATTTATATGTGAGGTGACAAATGGAATTAATAGGTAAAGATAAATGGAGATGACAACGATAAAGATACATGAGGAGGCAGTGGACATCGTCAAGTCAGGCTTAGCAATTGAAGAGAATATATTGAAAATGAGTTTAGACGAATATACATCGGATTTGGAGAGTTTTGAGAGGAAATACAAAATGTCAAGTGAAGAGTTTATCCAAAAGTTTGAATCTGGGGATTTAGGTGACGATGCAGAGTGGTTTGATTTTCTGTTCGCTTACAGAGCTTACGAACACGTGAGAAAGAAGCTAAAGCTCATAGAAGAGATACAAATATGACCTAACATGATTCGGGATTATTTTAGCGATGTGGAAAAGAAGTTGGAGGAAATTAAGTGGTTGATAAAGAAGAAAATGATCAGTTTCAACTTAGTTTCCGAGGAAATGGGTATTATCAAAGGTAAAATCGTTTTTGTTAATAATTACGCCTTAGACTTCAGGGAATTGGTATCGGTGGGGCATACCGATTATCGCTTCCATTTTATGAATAGAACTAATAGCGTAATTATGCGATGGGATAGTGCACCCCATCACAAAGAGATTACCACTTTTCCATTTCATTTGCACACTCCAGAAGGCGTTATGGCATGTGACAAAGTAAACTTGATTGAAGTCATTGACATCGTTAAGGCGTTGATGTCAAAAAGCGGTAATGAAAGAAAATAACTAATTCGGAGAATTTACCCAATACAAAGGGTATGTGCATTATTTTCATCTATAAATTTTTCCTCTTTTATCCGCTTTTAAGACGAGGACAAGCTTTTCTTTTTTTCTCTACCTTTGGAAGTTCCTTAAGAAACTTCTCCACCCTTCTGTGAATTCTGACCTTGTAGCTCCTAGCTCTTCTGCTTCTATAAAGTCAGAGAGATCGCCACGGTTCACATCTCTCCTTGCTTCTTTTACCATCGCTCCCTCTTCACTCGTTAGCAAAGAATCATCCACAAGTTCCGCTAAGACGCCTTTTATATATTCCACATCTTGCCTCAAAATCCTTATCTCTTCTTCCAGCGCCATGAATATCTATTTCCCCCTCTCCCTATTTATTATTTTTGATAATCAACAAGTTTATAAAAGTTTCCATAAAAAATGCTAAAACATTTGTTTGTGACTGTGATAAAGCTACATAAAGCGGTAACGATAAGCATCTATTTTATAAAAGCATATAAATAAGTAAGATGGTTGTTTGTTGAAGACCGAGCAACGATTTCCGAGTGTTAGGAAATTAGCGACACAACTTCATCTTCACGATTCCGCGTAAAAATCCGCGTTATCTCGCTCTTGGTTAGTCTAACAAATACCCCCTTTGTATTTCTCGTGAAAATCTGTGTAATCTCGTGGTTTTTTTATTTGGTTATACAACACAAATACACCCTTTTATTCGTATCCACTAAGCGTATCCAAAATATCAAGCTCCTGACCCAGAGTTTCATCGCCAATATCGTTCATTTCATCCTCGAAATAACTGCTAAAGGCACTGAATAGCGCTTTATACTGTTCAGAAACCTGCAGCGGTATTGATTGCCGCTCCCACCTACCCAGCTCAATAGGCGGTAGAATACCTTCTACCGCATTTACCGCTGGTTTCACTGTCTCGTTCCGCTCGATACTATCTCGCTCATCAATAATCCAGTTTTTAATAAGATCTGCATATCGTGATAGTAAGATACCTTTTTGAATGCCGGAATTATCAAAGAAATCAGGCTCTTTTTCTTCTAATACTACCGTTGCCTCATCACTGCCAGATACACCATTACGATCCTCGTAGCTTACGTTCAGTTTCAAACTATTTTCAGGCGATATTTTCCTCAACTTTAGCAATACTAACCCGCCTCTAGTCTCATTCCCCTCCTTTTTGGACGGGAAGAGTGTTTTAACCTTCATTATCTCGCCGGTCGCCTCGTTTGCTTCCGGAGAGCCATATACTTTCTCAATCTCATAACCGGACGCATCCAAATTCAATTGCAAATCGAATACTAACGGAGTCACCATATACTCAAATTCATCATCCATCCGTTCTTTGAACTGCGTCGCAGAATGAACAGAATAGTAATTCGCACCTCTGATCTTTGTTATATACTCCACGAGTTCGGTATTAAAATCCACGCCAATGCCTATGAAAGTTGTATATACATTCTTGTTAGCATTAGCCTCAGTCATGCCGAGCAGACTTCCTTCATTCGTCTGCCCCAAATTTGGCATTGCATCGGTCAAGAATATGATCCTGTTCTCATATTCCGACTGGTTGACCTCTAAGAACTCATCGTATAATTCGGTCGCCATCTGCATTCCGGCAGACAGTCTCGTCCCGTCAGTGGCAGAAATTTCCAGTACATCGCCTTTTAGCTTCTGCATGTTCTTAGCTCCAACCAGAGATACGGGTTCGGCCAATTCCGCACCGGTATTAAAGAGCACTAGACCAAGCCGATCATCGTCTTCAAGATGGTCAAGAAGCGCAACAATAGCTGCTGCTGCTATTTCTATCTTGCTCTTTTCTGCGTCTTCCGTTTCATTAACGGCCACGCGATTGCCAAACCGGTCATAATAATACTCGTCAAAAGAACTGCTCATTGAACCTGAAATATCTAATACTAGGACTAAATTCAGCTTCTTCCTCTGAAAATCGCTCTCAATTATACCCGAGTTCAGACCAACAGACAGGTAATACCCTAACACTTCTGAGACCGGGTCTTTGGATAGTGCATAGCTGTAAGAAGGACAGAATAGTTTCTGACATTCTGCCTTCTCGCCTGTGTCAAAATAATAATCATAAAATAAACCTTCATAGGTGATGTCTGTTGGAAGTGGTAAATATTCATTCCCGATATTTTCACGGAAATTGTTGACATCTTTTGCACCACCAGTCGAAAAACCGATGTTTTTGCTAAAACTCGTACTATAACCGCCAAAATAGCTAGAGCCGGGACAGCATACCTCTTCATGAGTTACGCCCGCCCCTGAAGTAGGTGGAGGGTATAGAAGTGTCTTTGATCTGCAATTGTTCGTCTCGTTAAGCTCAGTAACAGTATTTTGATAATCCGCGCATATCGTTATGTTATCCCCGGGTGGAGTGTATGTCCAGTTGTAAGTAAAAGACCCTGTTCTCTCTGCTCCCGGCTCCAGCGATGCAACATAACTAGATGCTTCGAAAACACCCTCAACAGTTAGCGAAGTGTAACTAGCCCCCGCATTTGCTGTGCCTTGGTTCTTTATCTTATAATATATTGTGCTCCCAGCACGCCAAATATCTATAATCACTAAATCATGATCTGAGATAACGCAGGATCGGAAACTTTTTGTATCCGAATAATTTGAAACGCTATATCTCTCTACGTTTGTTGCCTCGATATATACAACATCACTTTCTGTGACCCTGACAACACCCGTAACAATCACTCTTTCGCCTACATCATCAGGATAATAATCTAACCCCGAACTCTTCCCGGTTACGTATATAATATCCGTAATCTCCGTCCCATCACGAACGCACCAGTCGCTCCTTGTTACTCCGGGACCACTCACTCCTGAGCAGTTCCAGCCACGGTATTCGCCGTCTATTATTACTTTTTGACCTTCATAGAACTCCGTATCTCTAACGATATCGCCAATAGCTGCATGTTGCACGATTTTAGATTTGTCCCATAGCCCAAAATTCGTTATCACCGTAACGAATGACTCATTAATAAGAGCACCTGTTTCTTCGGATCGCTTTACCGAACCCTTGGTTTCCTGCCATTCGTCACCCGGGTTTAGGACTCTGGTCTCAGTGCCAAACATGATTTTCGCGCTGCCATCAGCATTAATTGCCCTGATTGTCAACTCGGAATCGCTAAAAGGGAGGCTGTAAAATCCGGTAAGTCCACTAGCTGCTCCGCCTCCTGTTCCATTGATCACGTTTAATGAAGTACCACTACCATATATGCCCACTAATGAGTCGTTCACCCGGACTCTTGAAACACTATAAGGGTAAAGTTCACCCACAGAAGCATTGTAGTCATAGGTTGGTTTATCGATCCAAAGACAAAAATCGCCGTCTAATACCTCCACTATCCTCTGTGTCAATTTCTCTATGAAGCTGTATTTGTCTGCTGGTATCGAGCAATACCGAGACACTAGCGGGTAATTATCCGTTGCATTTGCATCACCGCCAATACACTTATAGGGCTTATCCCATATCCCATCGCCGTCACATATCTGATCCTGATTCGCACCACATAAAATATCTTCCGGATCTTCGTTATACTCCGCTTTGTATTCCTCTATGTAATCACCCCAATAATTACCTCCCGAAGTATAACTGCTGTTCCATGCGTTAGTACCTGTGTTATCATATGCCTGGTTAGTGTTGTTTACGATGTCGTTATGATAGATGGAGTTATTGGAAGAATTCCGCAACCGGAAACCATAAAAATTGTTCGAGACATTATTGTTCGATATAATGCAATTATTTGTCGAATTGAGATGTATACCCGCTCTCAGCAATTCATCTGCACCCTGCACAGTGAACCCGCTTATATTTACATAATCAGCAGTCACATTAAAGACATTCGCGTCTGAATCCGCAGCCCGAACAACAGTATCCGCGGGATTTCCAGATGTTGAGTTGATCGTTAGAGATTTATTCACAATTACATTCGCTCTGTACGTGCCGGAATCAACGTTAATTACATGTCCATTTAACGTTTCAGGGGCATCTATTGCGGCTTGAATTGTTACAAAGTCTTCGCCTGTGTTGAGATTATGGACTTTCGTAATAATAGGCGTCATATGTATCGTAAAATTAGAGATCGGTTGTGGACCACAGCAAAATTCTTCGGTGCATCCCGGATTAGCAGGAGCTTCTCCAGAATGAAAGGTAATGCTGATACTGTATCTTTCATTAGGATATACATAACTCTGATTTGGATACAACAACGTACTGACGTCGTTATCATTAGTTATATTTACCGTGGTGTACTCCGCTTCACAATTGCAGCCATAACATTGTGAACAATTAGGCGTATTCACATAGGTTATCCTATAGTCCCCTAATAATGGTGGGTAATGCTTTCCGCCTTCTGGATAACTGCAGAACCAAGTGCTTGCAGGATCACCGTAAATATCTGTTATGACCTTAAAATTTCCTGCGCTTGTTATTATCCTTGCCAGAGTAACCCACTTACCTCCAGGAGTGCCGAGACTATGTGCTTCCACATAATCGCCCACATTTAGCTCATTCAATGCATTTTCATTTGGTGGCACGCCTTCTAGAGTACAATTGCAGGGTGACCATTCTGGTCCCGTTCCACCGTATATATAGTCCGCTTGAATAGTGATTGTATTATGCTCTATGTCCTTGCTAATTACTGTCCCCATATGGTCATATGGACGAAGTACAGCATTAACGCCCGGTATAATCGCCGGCATCGCGCTTATTAGAATCGCAATCGCCACAAAACAACTCAAAACTTTCCACAATTTCTTCATTCTTTTATCCCCTCCCCCAAAGCTAAGATTTTATCCACGCTAAACTAAATGAGACAATAAAGATAAGATAGTAATGGTAGTTAAATATTTAAAACTTCCGATTACCCTCATACATTTAGACGGGGAAATTATCACAACGGAAACTTTTTTTTTATACTCCCAGCCCAAAATAAACTTTATGATAAGACTAAAAGAAGGCGAACTCGTGCATCTGCTAGACAAAAAGGGCAGAAGATACCCTATCTTGTTGAAAGCAGGTTCCTCTTTCACTTTCACCCGAGGCACGATTTCACATGATTCTATAATTGGATTGGAAGAAGGAAGTGTTGTAATATCGCCCTACAACGAACAACTTCTGGTACTCAGGCCAACTTTAGCGGAATATCTATCTCGGATGAAGAAAGGATCGCAGATAATCTATCCCAAGGACATAGGTGCCATTCTAATGCTTGCCGACATATTCCCGGGTGCGAATGTGTTAGAGGCGGGAACAGGTTCAGGGGCCCTTACGATAGCGTTGTTACGTGCTGTGGGCAGGGACGGGAAAGTGATTTCGTATGAAAGGCGGAATGAATTCGCAGCGATTGCAAACAGAAACATAGAAACTTTCTTCGAGCAGGTAGGGATTGCCGGAAAACCGGGAACCTGGGAATTAAAGGAGCGGGACATCTATGAGGGGATAGAAGAAAGCGATTTGGATAGAATAATATTGGACCTCACAGAGCCCTGGAGAGCGTTAATGCACGTAGAACAATCGCTTAGAAACGGTGGAATACTCCTTTGCTATAATCCCACAGTACTGCAGATCTTCAAGCTATCGAAACGGTTGGAAACGAAATATGGGCAAAGCTTTCGTGTGATGGGTATTTATGAGCTTAGCATGAGGGAATGGGAGATAAAAGGGAGAAGCATGCGACCCGAGCATAAAATGATTGCTCATACGGGGTTTATCTTTGTTGCGCGGAAGTGTTCTACCACAACGTGAAAGCTATTATAAACATCTTCTTTTAGCTCGGTTAAGCTAGTAGAAAAGAACAAATGACTTTTGCATGCGCAATCCGAGCATCCGAAGTTTTTTATGCTTTTCAAGTGCAAGTTCGCAGCTATTTCGCATTCTTTCCGCTCGACCGTTTCTGCGAATATAACTTCTCTTACTTCTACCCCCTGGCTCGCTAAGAAGTAATCAATATGCCAGTGCATTTTCTTGCGCGTCACACGCAAGTGTCTACCTACTCTCTGCTCCAATCCTGAAAGAGCGGAGCCAACATAGGCATAAAAACCTTTTTTGAACTCTATACCACCCATTTTGCCTATCTCTACCAGACTATCGGCATGGTTTTCTAATATTAGCACGTAGATGCCTTTCATTTGTTCGTTATATTTGGATACAGGGGGGGGGGATACTATTTAAAAACTTTGCAAGCTCAAACATTTAAGTATCTGCACCCACATAGATATTACAACTACTAACTAAGATGTGGTACAATTAAAAAGACAAATAGATGGTTGAAATGGATATATCAAAAGAGAAGAAGGTAAGAGAGGTGATGACGCGAGGTGTTATTACTGTAGCGCACGACACGCCCGTGAATGAAATTGTCAAAATCCTGGTGAGGAAGGACATATCCGGTATTGCGGTAACTGCGCCCGATAACGAGGCAGTGGGTGTTATATCTGAGATAGACATCATAAAATTCATGGACAAGGATTGGAGCATCTTAACGGCAGAGGATGTTATGTCCCACTTCGTGAGGGCAATAGACCCGGAAACAACGCTAAGGAGAGCCGCAGATACTATGAAGGAGTTGAACATACATAGATTATTAGTACTCTCTCTAAGTCCCGCTCCAGGCGTACCCATAGGGATATTATCTGCGAGTGATATACTGAGAGCGATTGTCAAGTGAAAAGATTAATTTAATCAGAATGGATAGATATATAATTGTATGGACAAGTGGAAAGGGTACGTAGAGCGGATAGAAAGGTTAAAGCGTAGGAAAAACGCAATAATTTTAGCTCATAACTACCAGCGGGCAGAAGTTCAGGATATAGCGGAGTTTGTTGGCGACTCCTTAGAGCTTGCGAGGAAGGCGGTAGATACGACCTCAGATATTATAATCTTCTGCGGCGTTGATTTCATGGCAGAAACCGCGGCGATACTGAATCCCGATAAAAGAGTATTTATTCCTGATCTTGGTGCGATATGCCCAATGGCACAGCAATTACCGGCAGATGATTTGCTTCTAGCAAAGCGAGAGCATCCGGACGCCGAGGTTGTGCTCTACGTAAACACACTTGCAGAAAGTAAGGTGCTCGCTGACTGCATCTGCACCTCTGCAAATGCTCAGGAGATAGTTAGGGCTATGGACACATCAACTATCCTCTTTGGTCCTGACCACAATTTAGCATATCACGCACAAAAGGCAACCACAAAGCGGATTATTGCGGTGCCCGAACATGGGCTCTGCCCATCACATCATCAGATAGTATTAGAGGATTTAATGAATGCGAAGGAAGCGCACCCAGAAGCTAAAATCGCCGTTCATCCCGAGTGCATTCCCGAAGTTCAAGACAACGCGGATTATATCGCTTCAACGAGTGGCATGGTGAAAATTTGCAATGAAGTGGCGGATACGGAATTCTTGATCGGCACAGAAATCGGGCTACTGCATAGGCTCAAGAAGGAATTGCCGGGAAAGGAATTTTATCCCATCTCCGATACCGCAGTCTGTCCGCAGATGAAGATACACACTTTGGCGAAGATAGAAGCGGCATTAGAGAAGGAGAAGCCCGAAGTTGTTGTTAAGAAAGAAATTATGGATAAGGCGAGGAAACCTATTGAGCGGATGCTTGAAATATCAAAATAAGCACATTCTTTTTCATCGTAACTCGTCTCGCGCTATCACCAGTCTCTGTATCTCCGAGGTGCCAACAGCAATGCTAAGTATCTTCGCATCTCGATAATACCGTTCCGCAGGGCATTCCTTCGTGCAGCCATAGCCGCCGTGGATTTGCACTGTGTTTGTAGCGGCTCTTTGCGCAACTTCCGAGGCATAAAGCTTAGCAATTGACGCATATTTTGTGATCTTCTCGCCTTTATCCGCGAGATGAGCCGCTTTGTAGGTGAGTAATCTCGCTGCTTCTACTTCCACGGCCATGTCTGCGAGCATAAATTGAACTGCCTGGAAATTAGCAATTGGTTGTGATGATTGTCTTCGCTCTTTTGCATACTTCTTGGAGAGGTCCAGGCAAGCTTGAGTAATGCCGACCCCAACGCTACTCATTGCTATTCTATCCCTGTCCAGAGTACCCATCGCTATTTTGAATCCGTCGCCTTCGCTGCCAAGCAAGTTCTCCTCAGGAACTCTACAATCATTGAACTTCAACCCGCCAACAATACAACTACGCATACCCAGCATATCGTCGATGCCCGCAAAAGAGAATCCTTTTGTCCCTTTCTCCACGATGAAAGCACTCATCCCGGCCCTTTTTTTGCCCTTATCCGTATATGCAAAAACAATGTATATATCTGCAACAGAGGTATTCGTGATATACGCCTTTCTACCGTTCAGCAGATATTCATCACCTTCATGAACAGCATTTGTATCAATAGCGGTGGGATCGGAACCTGCACTGGGCTCGGTTAAAGCGAATGCCCCCAACTTCGTACCTTCACACAGGGGCCTGAGATATTTCTGTTTCTGCTCCTCTGTACCTGCGTAGTAGATGGGGAATATTGTGATGAGCCCGGCAGAGCTTAGAAACCCAATGCTTGCACTTGCTCTTGAAAGCTCTTCGACCACAGCTACATAGCTCGCCATCGTAGCACTTGCACCGCCGTATTTTCGTGGAAAAGGAATACCATAAAGTTTTAGCTCGGCCATCCTCTTCACTAAATCTCGCGGGAACTTCCCTTTTTTGTCTATCTCGGCCGCTCTTGGCATTATCTCTATCTCTGCAAACTGCCTCGCTATGCGCTGAAACGCCTTCTCACTCTCTTTTAATTCAAATTCCATTCCCATCACCACAAACCGTTCATTAATAAAGAAAGCTTTACCAAAGAAATCTTTTATTAAAGGTGCATATAAATAAAGAAAGAAAGTGAAGATAAAAAAGTTAGCGAGTGTAAGTTGCCTGGGAGTAAGCAACCGTTAAACCCAATCAAAAGAAGGAGGAAAAGAAACTGACTAAGCCTTCGGTGAACATAGGAATGGTAGGACACGTAGATCATGGTAAGACGACCTTAGTGAACGCTCTGTCTGGTGAATGGACTGACAGACACAGCGAGGAGGTCAAGAGAGGTATATCAATAAGACTAGGCTATGCAGACGCTACATTCAGGCGATGCCCAGCTTGTAACGAGCCGGATTGCTACACGGTGGAAGAGATATGCAAGCTTTGTGGCTCGAAGACGGAAGAGCTGCGAACTGTTTCTTTTGTCGACTCTCCGGGGCATGAAGCGTTAATGGCGACTATGCTGAGCGGTGCAGCGATAATGGATGGTGCCGTTCTTCTTATTGCTGCTACCGAGCCATGTCCCCAACCGCAGACAAAGGAGCACCTGATGGCCCTAAATGTAATAGGCATAGATAAAATCGTAATTGCGCAGAATAAAATAGATCTCGTTTCGCGTGAAGAGGCGATAGAGCATTATGCGCAAATAAAGGAGTTTCTAAAGGGTACAATAGCGGAAAATGCACCTATTGTGCCTATCGCGGCACAGCAATCAGCAAATGTTGATGTGTTGATACAGGCTATAGAGAAAACTGTACCCACACCGCAACGTTCCTTTGATCTAGCACCGCGGATGCACATTGCACGTTCCTTCGATGTGAATAAGCCCGGAACGCCAATAAAAGCCTTAAAGGGTGGTGTAATCGGCGGTTCTCTACTGCAGGGTAGGTTGAGTGCAGATGACAAATTAGAAATAAAACCTGGAAGGAAAGTGTCAACTAAAGGCAAAGAAGAGTGGATACCAATAGAAACAGAGATAACCTCGATAATGGTGGGTGGCAATCAAGTAAAAGAGGTGACTCCGGGTGGATTAATCGGCATCGGCACAAAGTTGGACCCGGGCATGACGAGGGAGGACACTTTAGTAGGTCAGTGTGTTGGTAATCCTGGCTCCTTGCCACCAACATGGAATGAACTCAGTATACAATTTCACCTTTTGAAACGCGTTGTTGGTGTAGCAAAGGAGGTGGAGGTTAAGGCGATTAAAGTGCGTGAGTATGTAATGCTGAGTATCGGAACGGCAATCACCATGGGCTTGGTGAAAAGGGTGACTAAGGACACTATTGATGTGGCTCTGAGCAGACCGATATGTGCAGAAAAGGGCGCTTTAGTGGCTATCGGGATGAAGATAGGTGCTCGATGGCATTTAATCGGTGCAGGGAGTATAGCGTGAACGTTGTAATTGCTCAATATTTTGTGGTGTAAATTCTAAACGCATATTTGTAAACTCATCTGCCAAATATGCCAAAAAAGAATTGAAAAGACGCTAATCTAAGTTTTATGTTTTATCTACAAAAGCAGCAGGAATAACCAAAGAGGCATGAAGATTATCTTATTGCCTCTGATTTTCTCTTGCTTATCAAAGAACATCTATCACAACGGTATGCGACATCTCATTGATTTCCTTTATCCGACCCTTTGTGTTTTGGGTCTCGCCTAATATCCCCCGGAGCTTTATATCTTCTCCCTCTATTTCTATCAGAACCACGTCCTCCATAAGCAATTCTCTACCGCTTCCGCTTTCTATTAGCACACTTAATTCGCACATGATATATGTATGTATTAGCACGCATCATAAAAAGGAAGTGAGATGAAAAACGTAAAGAAGACAGGACTTACTCTTTTATCTTTAAGTGCATCACATGGTTTGATGCACATCCTGGCTATTGCACTACCCGCACTATCACTCTTAGTAAAAGACGAGTTTCAATTATCGAACACCACGGTAGGACTGCTTTCTTTTGCTTTCGCAGCAGCTATCGGATTTGGCGGCATACCTTCGGGCATGCTATCCGATAGATCTGATGGAATAAAGCTAATAAGTATCGGATTCTTCTCCATTGCCATTCTCTCTGCTTTTTTACTCATTGTCCCGAATTTTTTATCGGTTGCCCTTATTTTCATCACCATTGGTTTTCTTCTCAGTTTATACCATCCCGCAGCTCTATCACATATCGCGAAATCTTTCGGGGACAAACGCGGGAAAGCATATGGCGTGCATGAGATCGGAGCGAGCATAGGGGCTGCCATAGCGCCATTAATAGCGGGCTTTATTTGTCTCTACTACGGTTGGCGTTTCGTCTACCCGGTTTTGGCAATACCTATGATTATTATCGCTCTTTTACTGATCAGATTACGAAGGAACTCGAAAAGGGATAGAAAGAAGCAAAGCAGTGAGGAGCAATCCAATGTAAATGACCTACTAGTTTTTCTTCGCCAAATTATAAGAACCGGTTCGATAAGAAAGGTTTACATAACCGAGTGCATATTTGGTTTTGTTTTCGTTGGTGCACTGACTTTCGTCCCCGTTTTCCTTGATGAAGCAAAAGGGCTGGGCCCTGCGCTTGCAATAACAGTAACATGCGTGTTTACAGTGGGAGGGGCGATGGGTAAAGTTATTGGTGGGCATTTCTCTGACCTCCTAGGCGAGCGAAAAGTGATGTCTATTGGTTTTTTTCTCACTGCGCCTCTATTTCTTATTCTTGCCTTTCTTCCTTTATTCTGGGCTATTCTAACCTTGGCTCTTGCAGGCACGATTTTACCCACTGTTCTCTCTGCTATAATATCCACGGTGGGCAAGGAAATAGAGCCGTCAAGGACAGGAATAGCGTTTGGTTTCTTGCTGCTGGCGGGATTCGGCTTCGGGTCTATTTCGCCTCTCCTCCTGGGTTTGGTAAGCGACAGTTTTGGTATCTCAGCGGTCTTCTATCCTATTGTGATTGCTATAGTAATTGGCGGAATCTTAAACAGCGCTTAGAATGCTGATCTGTAATTGCAGAATGCAAATGTAAAAATGCAAAAACTAAAGGGCGGGGAAATGCCACAGTAGAGAGAGTGGTAAATTTGTATATATACGATCAAGAATAAGATGAAGAGAAGATGAATGAACGAATGATACAGACGCTGATACCACGTGCGTTTTTTGTCACTTCCGGCGTGGGCATGGACTCCGAGCAGGCGGCCGCTTTCGACTTCGCTTTATACGATGCCGGGATAGGTGAATGCAATCTGGTAGGGGTATCATCTATACTCCCTGCAAAAGCAATAGAAACAGAAAGAAGTAAAGTGATCTTAACACCAGGAGAAATAACCTTCTGCGTAATGTCAAGAGCAGATGGTAAGTCGGGCGAGGTCATTGGCGCTGGTATCGGATACGGCCGAAAGGTAGGAGAAAATGGAAGTGGCATCATCTGTGAGCATCATGGACATCATTCAGAGACATATATAACTGCGAAGATAAGGAAAAAGCTATATAAGATGGCGGAGATTCGCACTAAGGAGATTGTTGTGAATGATCTAAAAGCGAAGTCAGTAGAAGTAGAAGAAGAAAAGTTTGGGTCCGTGGTAGTGGCACTGGTGTTTGTATTTTGAGTGGAATGGAAATATAAATTAATATCGGATGTACCATTATAATACAGGACGAGGTGAAGAGAGAAAGTGGATATAGAGGAGTTACCCGGTGTTGGCCCCGCAATAGCGGAGAAGCTGCGTGAATCGGGTTATAATTCATTGGAAGCGATAGCAGTGGCGTCTCCCGCGGAACTGGTAGCGGCTGCTGAGATTGGCGAAGCGACATCAGCGAAGATAATAAATGCCGCGAGGGAAGCCGCGGAAATCGGCGGGTTTGAGACTGGTGATAAGATATTAGGGCGAAGGCTGGAGATAAGCAAGCTAACTACTGGATCAACATCTTTTGATGATCTATTAGGCGGTGGCCTCGAGACGCAAGCGCTAACAGAGTTTTATGGCGAATTCGGCAGTGGAAAGACGCAAATAGCGCATCAACTCGCAGTAAATGTGCAGTCGCCACCGGAGAATGGGGGCTTGAATGGCTCTGTTATAATCATTGATACCGAGAACACCTTTAGACCAGAACGGATAAAGGACATGGCGGAAGGTGCTTCGCTTGATCCGGATGAGATTCTTAAAAATATACACGTTGCACGTGCTTATAACTCAAATCATCAGATCCTGCTGGTAGATAAGGCGGAAAGGCTTGCAGAGGAGCTGATAGATACAGAAAAGCCCGTCCGGTTATTGATAGTTGACTCAGCAACTGCTCATTTCAGAAGTGAATATGTGGGGCGGGGGACGCTGGCAGACCGACAGCAGAAGATAAACAAGCATTTACATGACACTCTCAGGTTTGGCGATCTCAATAACGCCGTAGTGATGATAACCAACCAGGTGCAAGTGAGACCAGACGCCTTCTTCGGCGACCCTACAAGACCCATAGGTGGTCATGTGGTGGGTCATACCGCTACTTTCAGATTATATCTGAGAAAGTCAAAAGGCGAGAAGAGGATAGCACGGTTAGTTGATTCGCCTAACCTACCAGAAGCGGAAGCGGTGTTCACAGTATCAAAAGTGGGAATTAGGGATTAAAGTATCAACAGATTTACTCTTCTGCATCTAGCTCATCTTTACAACTGTCGCAGAGCATCAGCCCGTCTTTCATTTCTAGGTAATTTGAGAAGGTTCCACATTTCTCGCATATGCCCTGCTCCATTCCCTCATCCTCTTCTATACCCATTATATCTCTTTCCACCTGCATCTCTATCAGATCGGCCAGTATCGAATTCATCTGTGAGGAAACTGAGAGTATATCTACATCGGCTACTATGCCCACCAACTTGCCATTTTCTATTACCGGTAGCTTCCTTATCTTCCCCCTCGCCATTTTCTTTACTATATCCGATAGAGGATCGTTCGACGATGCAGTTATTATCGGTGCAGTCATGACATCTTTTAGTTTCACCGCGCTCGGTGGGATGTCTTTACTTACCAGCTCGCTAAGTATATCTCCCTGTGTAACTATGCCTTCCGGCCTACCGCTTTTGAGTACAACAATACTATCCACATCGTACTTCTTCATCCGTCTGGCCGCTTCCGTAACGTTCATGTTCCTACTTCCGGTTACTACTTCTCGCACCATTATATCCATCAGCGGTACATCCGTCTCCATTTGTCCTCACACAATTATAATATAGAAACCTTTATATGTTTAATTATTGTTGAGTATGGGAATGAAATACGTAATTTTAATAGGTGATGGGATGGCCGATTATCCGATCCCTGAGCATGGCGGTAAGACCGCTTTACAAATTGCCAATACGCCAAACCTCGATTCTATCGCTACCCGGGGCTTTTGCGGCTTGGTTAGGACCATACCGGAGGAGATGGGTGCCGGAAGCGATATAGCCACACTCTCTATTCTTGGTTATGACCCCGCGTTATATTACACTGGTAGGGGTCCGTTAGAAGCTATGGGGATGCATACACCTCTTGATGATGGCGATATAGCATTCAGATGCAATCTTATAACGGAAGTTGGGGGGCGTATAGTGGATTACAGTGGTGGACATATAACCGGCGAAGAGGCGCGCGAATTAATAGATGCACTCAATGAAGAATTCCGGGAGGTAGCGATTAAATTTTATCCGGGGGTTAGTTATCGAAATGTTATGGTTCTCAAATCCACCGATTGTGATTCCTTGGAAGGCTGTGCACCTCCCCATGATATAATTGGTGCACAGTTAGAGGAGAGCCTACCAAAAGAAGAGCTGCTGCGGGATATTATGCTCACTTCAAGAGCGATTTTGGAAAAGCATGAAATAAACATGAAAAGGGCAGCGAGAAATGAAAGGAAGGCGAATATGGTATGGCTCTGGAGCGGAGGTAAAAAGCCTGTAATGCCTGCGTTTAGCGAGTTGTATGGCGTGAGTGGTTCTGTTGTTTCAGGCGTGTATCTAATAAAGGGTATTGGGCGCTGTGCAGGCATGGACATAATAGATGTGCCTGGCGCCACGGGCTATTTTGACACGAATTACGAAGGTAAGGTAGAATATGCATTACGTAGTCTGAAGGCGAAAGATTTTGTTCTGGTCCATGTGGAAGCGCCGGATGAGGCTGGGCATCTCCGCGATCTCGACCTGAAAGTGAATGCAATAGAGGATTTCGATGCGTTGGTAGTGGGCAAGGTCTTAAAGGGCTTAGCCGATGAATTTGCAGATGTCGGGTACAAGATTTTAGCCATGCCTGACCACTATACGCCTGTGTCTGTGGGAACACATACAAAAGAGCCAGTGCCTTTTGCAATTTTCTCTTCACAGGTACAAAGTAAAATGAAGAAGGGTGGGTTTGATGAAACGTCAGCGAAAAATGGTGAGTTAGGTCTCTTAGATGCACGAGCACAGGATTTGATGCATCTTTTCTTCCGCAACTAAATACTGCACAATAACCTATCTCTTTATATATTATGAAAACAAAATAGGTTGATACATAAAATGGCAGTTATCTCTGAGAGAATAAGGAAATGCCCCGAATGCGGATCAAAAAATGTAATAACTGATTCTCGGCATGCGGAACTTTACTGTGCTGATTGTGGGATAGTGATCGCGGAGAATATCGTGGATCTTGGACCCGAGTGGCGTTCATATGACGAGGAGCAAGCCTCTAAAAGGATAAGAACCGGTCCTCCTATGAGTTATAGGATACATGACAAAGGGCTGGGTACACCTACGCCCGGGTTACCTGCACGGACGAGGCGATTACGAGGGATAAGTATCGATTCCAGTGATAAGACGCTTGCTTTTGCACTTGTTGAGATAGATAGGATGGCATGTGCCCTTGGACTGCCAAATAACATCAAGGAGGCGACATCAGTATTATATAGGAAAGCAATGAAGCGCGGCCTAATCAAGGGACGGAGTATAGAAGAGTTAGTTTCGGCAATGCTATATATTACTTGCCGGCAGTATGGTGTTCCACGAACACTGAAAGAGATGGCAGAGGTCTCAAGGAGTCCCTTAAAGAAGATAAGGAGAGCGTACATTTTCCTTTTAAGGCGATTAGAGATAAAGCTTGCTCCCGCTGATCCCGCACGCTACATCCCACGTTTCTGCTCTAAACTTGGGTTGAGTGCGGAGATAAGGGAAAAAGCCATGGTGATACTGCAAGATGATGATGGGACCGGGATGGCAAAGGGCTGGGGACCAATAGGGACCGCAGCGGCGGCAATATACATTGCCACTGTTTTAAGTGGCGAATATCGAACCGAGAAGGAAATAGCAAAAGTCGCTGGTACAACTGAGATTACCATCCGAGATAGGTATAAAGAACTGGTGAAGCGGTTAAACATAGACGTTCTTAGCCCATCACGAGACGGTAAATTCCTGGGCGTTGGAATGGTTTGATTTCTTCTTTAAAGAGGAAGGATAGTTAATACCTTCTTCCCTTTTTCTCGTGCCTTTTTCTCTTCCTCTTGATCCCAGTCAGTATTAGGAGAGGGTAAATTCAGAGGGTCTGGCGTTTCTCCGTCCTTCCACAATGTTACAACAGGATGGTGTACACGCTTAAGAAACTCCCTCAGTCCTTCTGCGTCTATGCAGTCTTCCTCTGTTGCGATTTTGTCAAACATCTCTGCGGGAATGGATTCCGTAAGAATTTGCTTATATTCCTTTGGTATCCATACTATACGATTCCATCCACCATCGGCACGAACAAATTTACGCGATCTCGGCGTTCTAGAAGATATGCCACAATATCCATGATTCTGCTGTCCGCCACTTATAAGCCCCGCGAGTTTAGAGAATGTCACACCCAAAGGCGTTTCACCCCCATATCGCCGGTCTACCAGACCCAAGCCATCAACATCGGGAATATAGAATATGGCAGCTTCGAAACATCCGCAATTCGTCTGCGGATATGTAATCGAGGAATACATAACCACGCGTTTGTAAGTCCGGTTTGACTTCTCATAGATCTTTTCATTTATGCCCGTGTATTCTCCGCCTTCGGGGTCAACGCATTCGCCCTTCGGCATCTCAAATATATATCCATACGGGTCAAGGTCACACATTACTTTTGCGCCTATCCATGTGATTATCCCGCAATAGGGCGGTCTATCCGGTGCAACTGCGCATACATGACTCGGCGCGAATGTCTGGCAGATAGTGCAGCCATAAAAGGTATCTGCGTCACCGTCAGAAAATGCCCTCGCACGCTTATCCACTCGCTCCCAGTAGGGTGTGCAAACGTTATCTATTATTCCCTTTGTGAGTTCGGACCCACCTAGATCCTCAGTAGCTATTAGAATCTTCGCATCTGCCTTCTCTACCAGAGGGAACTGTATCTTGCAGAGATTTATCATCGCTTGGCCAAGGTGCTCAAAATCATGTTTAGCTGCATCTTTTTTGTGCAATCGCAACCATATTGTGTCGCGGGTATTAAGTAGCATCCACCCTTCCCCTTCTTCCAATGCGAAATACGTCCATCGAGTAAGCAAATCAAGATAATCTTCTGTTAATTCCTTACCATAATACCGTATCCAGAAACCAAAAGGCAGCGATTGCCCTTCTATTTCCTTTATCTCTGGTCCTATCACCTCCACGCGTCCATCTTCTATCTTGTCCTCCCCTTTCACCACCTCGATAAAGAAGAAACTACTGTATCTCTGCTTCGGACCACCTAACTCGCAATACATGTCATGCTTCCTCACCCTCTGCCCGGCCTGCCGTGGTGATATGTCATAGGAGATTCCCGTGAAAAAATCGTCCGGATTCGTTGGTACGTGATAAACCTTACCTTTGGGTAAGGCATCCCATATTTCTTGCCTATCTCTCGCTTGTTCTTCTTGTTCTCCTTCTTCTGTCAGCTTCGCTTTTGTCATCTTGTTATCCTCCTATTTTATATCCTTCCTCGTTATCAACCTCGGCACGAGCGTCGAATACCTGCCCAATTGTATCCCGTATCTTTTGTTATACTCTTGCATATCCATCAGTTCCCCGGACCTATGCCTTGCCCGCTTTATCTTCATACCTTCTATCTCCCAGCCATGTTCCTGCCCTAACTTCCTCAGTAATTCCGCACGCCGCATCACATGCAATTCCTGCTCTGATCGCACATACAAATGCCAATCATCAGAATACTCACCAAAGAAGTTTTTATATGCTTCGTTCTCCGCTTCTAAACTCGCAAGTCTTGGATCCCGCAACGCAAGCGGTCGGTGCAATAACTTAGCACACATCGCTATTGCTTCCTCTTTCGTATCCACAGGCACGAGCATGTGCATAGGGCATGGCTCAACCTCTTTCTTCTCGCCCGTAACGCCGTCATACATCCACCACTTGCTCCTGTCATCTTTATCACCCAAAAAATATCTTTTGAACTTGAAGCCGGAAGGACCGATAACTACCGGTATGCCTGACCTCACGAGTCCCGCTGCGATTGCGTACATCTCCTCTGTCGCGGCACCCCACATTATAACTACTACGGGTAATCGTGCATAGAGATAATCGGCAATCTGCGTCCAGTTTGCCTTTGGTGTGTATCCACTGCCGACCAACGCACCGCGATAGATCGCCGCGGGCACATGCGAGATAGCAGTGCACCCGCCAAAATTCACCAACCCTTTTAGCACGCCTGCCGCGATGTATTGCTCGAATAAAAAACCGTTTTCATCGAAATATTTCGCAACATCTGCGGCAACGCAGCCGGAAACAGTGACAAGAGCATTTCGTTCCAGAAAATATCGTGCCATTTCCGCTACTTCGCGCTCTGAACCCGGATAATTCCCACACCCGATAATGTTAATCATCCCGGGACCGTTACCACCGAGGATAATCCCAAACGTCAAGTCTCGCCACTCTAATTCTGACATAGGACCCCTGCCAGCACGCATAAGATATTTATCCCCTTTTAGCTTACCTGTTGTAGCCGCAGCACTCATAATCAAATCCATAATCGGAACTCCTTCCGGGCACGCTTTCTCACACAGACCGCAAAATATACAGTTATCGTAAATAGCTGCGAGTGCGTTCACGTCATCCATCGCCTTGCTTATTGTCTGCTTATTTGGACATACCTGGGTACAGAGGTCGCATGAGTTACATTTTGACGCTTCTTTCTTTAGCTCAGCCAACAAGTAGTTCTCTTTTCTCTTACCTTTTTGTTTTATAGCAATCGCCAATTTAACAGCAAGTTCGCCCGCTTTCTCCGGAATTGTTATCCTCACGCCTGGCAAGTCATTTTCCATTACATTTTTAAGTATATCCTCCACAGAATCATCAGATCGGTCTTCTAACCCACTACCCGCTTTATATCCATATGCAACCACTTTCGCATCTACTCGCTTCGCTTCTGCCACCAGATCAAAATCCAGACATGTCTCACTGGCAACAACTACATCTGGTATGCCCGCTCTTGTCACCTTCCTTGCCTTTACTGCGGATGTGAGAACCTTCCCCCCGTTATAAAATCGCGGTATGTCATGCCCTACCGCACCCACGCCACAGATCTCTATTGCATCTTCTAACCCCTTTGCCTTTACGTGCTCAACGGCGAACCATGCAGGTAGGAAATTATTGCCGAAGAAAACTATAACCGGTTTGGTTCTATCAACTGTACCCATCCCCACCTCAATCTCAACAGGCGGGGAATCAGAATATTCCGTTGCCGGATGTTTACCCGCATTGAAGAACTCAAAGCAGCACATCTTTATAGTTTCCGCTATCTCCATCGCAAGGAAGGTAAGGGCGCCTGCATGCAGTGCCTTCTCTTCAAACTCTAATACGCTCTCAGCCCCGAAATAAGCGGCGAGTAATAACTCTGATAGTTGTGCTTCTGCGTATGATAACGCTCCATCCATATCATCTAAATTCTTCGTGTAAAATCCCGTTAGCATGGATGTGTTCATCGTGGGATACGTGATCGAACTACCCATGTCAATCTCCCTATCCCGACCGAAGACTTTTATAGCGAATTCGAGCAAATCACGCGCAAATGTTAATTGCTTAAACAGCCCTTTACATGTGTCCTGCAAGCTTAGCTTAGCTTGGTTTGACTCTTCCATAATTGTGGGGGTACTTGGTATGCTAGTATATAAGGGGTGATACCTGTTCAGAAGCACACTATCCCATTCTGCGATGTCCGATGCATGTGCTAAGATATTCAATTTTGGTTTCCATTGTTTCACCCGCCTTTCGCCCATCTCCTTAATTATATCTGTCGCGATGTCCTCCACTCCCCGTAGGTCTCGCACCACTTCTTCGAGGTCCACTTCACAATCGCCCACTTTCACTATCTTTTTATTCGCTTCTTTTTCACCTGCTCTCAACGTAGCAAATCTCTCAGGCTCCATTTTTCATGATACTCTCCCGTGCATCTTCATTTATTTCCTCTTCCTATAATGGCGTACGTAGCGCTTTTTTTTTAAAAAACACCGATTAAAGATAGATTCTGCTTTGCAAGAATCTTTAATTATGAAATATCAAAGAAGGACACATCATCTGTAATTAATAATGCATTATAGATAGTAAGGGGATCTTGAATGCTGATCGGATAGATGTGAAAGGGGATAAGAATAAGTGGGGGATATGCAAAAAGACGAACAAAGGCGGTAGAAGCGGCGATATAAAAGAGACAATACATGATTCTGAGGTTTGCATCGCTATTTCAACCTCTTGGTCTAGGCATCATAAAGCGAGGATGGGTGGTAGATATGGCGGGCGATTTTTTCCGGCTGTTTTAAGGGGTGCTTTAGATGTTTCTGCTACACGTATAATCGACGATATGTATGTGCGCGAAGCAGTTGCGGTAGGTATGAAAGCAGTAGAACAGGGGTTGGCGGAAAGAAAGATGAGCATAGAAGAGTTGGACGCAGTGGTACGATAGAAAACATTCAAGAGAGCATATGTTTTTATAGTGGCAATTCAATTGTATATTATGGTACTTATGGGGACATGAAGTAGATGTATTTTCGTGTCCGACAATGGATACTTAAGCCTAATTTGATAGCCAGTAAATCTGATTGGTTAAGGTAGGTGTGTGCAAAATATTGTCAATTTCAACACTGGTTGATCCTGCCAGAGGCTACTGCCATCAGAGTTCGATTAAGCCATGTTAGTCGAGGGTGCTTCTTCTTCGGAAGAAGTAACCCGGCGGACGGCTCAGTAACACGTGGATAACTTGCCCTTGGGTCCGGGATAACCCCTGAGAAATTGGGGACAATACCGGATAGGGCATCGATAGCTGGAATGCACGATGTCCAAAAGCTGAGGCGCCCAAGGATAGGTCTGCGGCTGATTAGGTTGTTGTTGATGTAATGGATCAACAAGCCTGCAATCGGTACGGGTTGTGAGAGCAAGAGCCCGGAGATGGGTTCTGAGAAAAGAACCCAGGTCCTACGGGACGCATCAGGCGCGAAAACTTTACAATGTGCGAAAGCACGATAAGGGAACTCTGAGTGCCTCCTATGGAGGCTGTTCAGGTGTCTAAAAAGCACTTGAAGTAAGGGCTGGGTAAGACCGGTGCCAGCCGCCGCGGTAACACCGGCAGCCCAAGTGGTAGCCACGATTATTGGGTCTAAAGCGTCCGTAGCCGGCCAGGTAAGTTCTTTGGGAAATTTAACCGCTCAACGGTTAAGCTTTCAGGGAATACTGCTTGGCTTGGGACCGGGAGAGGTCAGAGGTACTTCAAGGGTAGGGGTGAAATCCGTTAATCCTTGAGGGACCACCAGTAGCGAAGGCGTCTGACCAGACCGGGTCCGACGGTGAGGGACGAAGGCTAGGGTCGCGAACCGGATTAGATACCCGGGTAGTCCTAGCTGTAAACGATGCGGGCCAGGTGTTGGCATTACTGCGAGTGATGTCAGTGCCGAAGGGAAGCCGTTAAGCCCGCCATCTGGGGAGTACGGTCGCAAGGCTGAAACTTAAAGGAATTGGCGGGGGAGCACCACAACGGGTGGAGCCTGCGGTTCAATTGGATTCAACGCCGGGAAACTCACCGGAGGCGACAGCAAGATGAAGGTCAGGCTGAAGACCTTACCGGATTAGCTGAGAGGTGGCGCATGGCCGTCGACAGTTCGTGTCGTGAAACATCCTGTTAAGTCAGGCAACGGGCGAGACCCGCGCTCACAGTTGCCAGCATCTCCGTAAGGAGGATGGGAACTCTGTGAGGACTGCCGCCGCTAAGGTGGAGGAAGAAGCGGGCCACGGTAGGTCAGTATGCCCCGAATCCTCCGGGCTACACGCGTGCTACAATGGATAGTACAATGAGTATCGACCCCGAAAGGGGAAGGTAAACCCCTAAAACTATCCTTAGTTGGGATCGAGGGCTGCAACTCGCCCTCGTGAACCTGGAATCCGTAGTAATCGCATCTCAAAATGGTGCGGTGAATATGTCCCTGCTCCTTGCACACACCGCCCGTCAAGCCAGCCGAGTGGGATTTAGGTGAGGTCATGTTTTTTGGCATGTTCGAACCTAAGTCTCGTAAGGGGGGCTAAGTCGTAACAAGGTAGCCGTAGAGGAATCTGCGGCTGGATCACCTCCTAAATTTTTTTAAAACCAATCAGAGCTGAAAGAGTATCAAGTTAGGTTTGGGGTCTAGTTTAAATCATAGCATATCAAATAAGCAAATAGCTGGGATAAATTTGGGGCTCGTAGATCAGTGGAAGATCGTCGCCTTTGCGAGGCGAAGGCCCTGGGTTCAAATCCCAGCGAGTCCATGTTCCTGAAATGTGAATGCACCTAACGACTTGCTTGTTGTTAGGGAAGTTACAGATGGCAGTTGCTGTCAGATGAAGTTATCATACGCACTTTGCAACTCAGACATTTAATGAGCTCAGCAAGGTTATATGTTGGTGATTTATGTCATTTAGTGGATGGCTCGGCTCAAGCGCTGATGAGGGGCGTGCCAAGTTGCGAAAAGCCTCGGGTAAGCACAAGGAGCTTTAGAACCGGGGATGCCCTAATAAGAACTCTTGACATTTTTATGTCGATCCGTAAGGATCGGGAACGCTCTGAATTGAAA
Organism: Candidatus Methanophagales archaeon; assembly: GCA_013139985.1. GTDB lineage: Archaea > Halobacteriota > Syntropharchaeia > Alkanophagales > Methanospirareceae > Methanophaga. The sequence continues at coordinate 34,064 of WSZT01000064.1, forward strand.
CATCTTAGTAGGAGCAGGAGGAGAAATCAATTGAGATGCCGTGAGTAACGGCGAGTGAAATCGGCACAGTTCAAACCGAATTCCTTCTCGAAAGAGAAGGAAGATGTGGGGTTGTAAGTATGACTCATATAAAGCCCGCCCTATTGAAGTTAAAGTCCGTTGGAACACGGCGCCATAGAGAGTGAAAGCCTCGTAGGCGTAAGATAGAGGGCTTGAGTCTTTACTTGAGTACCGTAGGTTGAATTTCCTGCGGGAAGCTGGGGGTTACCAACCTCCAAAACTAAACACGTCTTGAGACCGATAGCGTAATAGTACCGTGAGGGAAAGCTGAAAAGCACCCCAAGTAAGGAGGTGAAAAGAGCCTGAAACTAAATGGCGATAGAGTGATATGGCTTGAAAGTGATGACGTAGTCTGAAGGAAAATCTCGTGAGGGATGTGTACGAAGATTGCAGAACAGAGTTGTATCGTACGTTCTGGAGAACGGGCCAGGGAGTATATCTCTGTGGCGAGGCTAACCCGTAAAAGGGGAGCCGTAGGGTAACCAACAGTTCGCATCCTATGTATGGAGAGGAACGACGTATGAACTGCGTGGAGTCACAGGGATATGACCCGAAGCCGGGTGATCTAAGCGTGGGCAGGCTGAAGTTCTCCGAAAGGGGGATGGAGGGCCGAACCGGTGATGATTTGCAAATCTCTCGGATGACCTATGTTTAGTGGTAAAAGGCCAATCGAACCCGGCAATAGCTGGTTCCCCTCGAAACATGCCGTAGCATGACCCGGTCTGAGATGGATAGCGTTGTAGAGCCACCGATTGGGGGATCCGAAGTCGAAAGACTTCGCCCCCCTGTCAAACTCCGAAGGCGCTATCGTCGTAGAAGACTGGAGTCCGGGCTGGGGGGTAAGCTCCCAGTCCATGAGGGAATGAACCCTGACTGAGGTTAAGGTCCCTAAGTGTCGGCTAAGTGTTAACACTAAAGAGCGTTGCAGACCACAAACAGCTGGAAGGTTAGCTTAGAAGCAGCTATCCTCTAAGGAGTGCGTAACAGCTCACCAGTCGAGGTTTGTGGCATCGAAAATGGATGGGGCTTAAGCCGACCACCGATACCTCAGGGATCTGAAAGGATATCCTGTAGAGGGGCGTTCTGCATGGGCAGAAGCATCCCTGTGAGGGGATGTGGACCGTGCAGAAACGAGAATCCTGGTGATAGTAGCAGCATAGTCGGGTGTGAATCCCGATCGCCGAAGGGGCTAGGTTTCCTTGGCAATGTTCGTCAGCCAAGGGTTAGCCGGTCCTAAGATATGTCCTAATTGGAGCATGTCAAATGGGAAGCAGGTTAATATTCCTGCGCCATTCAGCCTATGTGCTTCGAGCACACCTGACGCTTCCGGGTAGATTGAGCGGCGCTGTCGCGCCGTCCAAGCACCGAACCCTATGGAGAGCCGTAATGGCGAGAAGTAGGCGAATGTGTGATGGCGAAAGTCAGTTAAGCCCAGGAGCCCGTGAAAAGGGCGGCTGAATGTCCGTACCGAGAACCGACACAGGTGCCCCTAGCTGAGAAGGCTCAGGCGTGTCGGGGAAATCCAGCTAAGGGAATTCGGCAAATTAGCCCCGTAACTTCGGGAGAAGGGGTGCCTGCCTTGTAAAAGGCAGGTCGCAGTGACAAGGGAAGGCTAACTGTCTAATAACAACGTAAGTGATCGCAAGTCCGTAAGGATGAGTACGGTCACTGACTCCTGCCCAGTGTAGGTATCTGAAAGCCCTTTACAAGGGGACGAAGGACCTATAAACGGCGGGGGTAACTCTGACCCTCTTAAGGTAGCGTAGTACCTAGCCGCTTAATTGGCGGCTTGCACGAATGAAGGAATGAGCCTTCTACTGTCCCTAGCTGGAAACCGGCGAAGTCAACATCCTGGTGAAAAGTCCAGGGACCCCCAAGGGGAAGCGAAGACCCCGTGGAGCTTTACAGCAGCCTGTCGTTGAGTTACGCCTTCGGATGTATAGCGTAGGTAGGAGGCGAAGAAGTGTTTTCGCCAGGAAACACAGAGCTGCCAATGGAACACTACCCATCCGAAGTTGTGACCCTTACTCGAAAAGAGAACACCGGTAGGTGGGCTGTTTAGGTGGGGCGCCATGCCCTTGAAAAGATATCGAGGGCGCCCTAAGGTTGACTCAGGTGGGTCAGAACTCCACCGTAGAGTGCAAGAGCAAAAGTCAGCCTGACGTGACTTCGCATAGCAGGAAGTCACGAGACGAAAGTCGGGTCTAACGAACCTTTATGGCTCTTTGGTAGGGCCTAAAGACGTCAGAAAAGCTACCCCGGGGATAACGGAGTTGTCTCCAGCGAGAGTCCATATCGACCTGGAGGATTGCTACTTCGATGTCGGCTTTCTCCATCCTGGCTGTGCATCGGCAGCCAAGGGTAAGACTGTTCGTCTATTAAAGGAGATCGTGAGCTGGGTTTAGACCGTCGTGAGACAGGTCGGTTGCTATCTATTGGGGGTGTTTTGAGGTCTGAGGGGAAGCTGCTTTTAGTACGAGAGGAACAGAGCAGCGGCGCCACTGGTGTACCGGTTGCCCGACAGGGCATCGCCGGGCAGCTACGCGCTAATGGATAAGAGCTGAAAGCATCTAAGCTCGAAGCCATCCCTAAAAAAAGGCCTCTTTAAGGACACCGTTAGAAGAACGGTTTGATAGAGTTGGGGTGTAAGAATCAAGGTGAAAACCGAGATTTTCAGCCCGCAGCTACTAACGTCCGCACTAGTAAACCTATTGCTGGGTTCAGATGAAATCTGAGTTGTGAAGTGCACTTTTTCTTTATTTTTCTCTAATTTCTGATGGTTTTTATATCGGCAAAAGGTTTTTCTTTAATCAAACTTTCTTCACCTTATAAGGGAAGTTTGTGCCAAGGTGGCGGAGAGGCACACGCGGCTGACTGCAGATCAGCTATACCCCGGTTCAAATCCGGGCCTTGGCTTCTTCGGCTATACTTCTTTTTATCACTGCGGAGCACGATATCTCGAAGGGCACTTTCACCTGTATATGATGAGATAGAGCAGCACATGCAGATGTTCGTCTATGAGATGACGCAGATGCAGGTGTTTCGCGCTATCACTGTTGCGTGTACTCATTCAAAACTTCGCCTGACGATGTGGATTTCCAGGACAAGAAGAAAAAGGCGATGTAGCAGTTTATTTGGACGAATTGGTCTATATCATCGGCGTGGTAGGACTTACACTAATGGCACGCATGTGCCGCCGAACGCAGACCTTTCGCTCGCTGAGCGGATAAAGATTGAGCATAGCTTCTTCCCTATTGTTGACGGCGGTGACATCATGCATATATTCCTCGGTGCGGGTTATCCGGATTCGAGGGGTATAAAAAGTCTTGCGCTTTTCTTCACAATATATCTTCTATTATCCGCGCATAAGCAGGCCTTGTAATGAAAATCCCTATTAGCAGTCCAACGATGGTTACAATGGCAAAACCCTTCAATGTGCCAAGAGCCATCAAACCAAGAGCAAGCATCGCCACGATTGTGGTTGCAGCGGAAACGAAGATTATACCAAATGCAAATGAGATCCGTTTACGATACATGGTCTTAGAGGACCGACCACCCGAAAGCACTTCATCTGTTATTATCACTAATTGATCCACACCCGTGCCTATCACCGCGATTATTCCCGCAATGCTCGGCAAATCCATCTGCCATCCTATCGCCGCGGCAAAGCCCAATATCAAGATTACCTCGCTAAGAAGTGCAAAGAACATCGGCAATACTATCTTCTTCTCCCGGTACCGCAAGAAGACGACAACTGTAACGAGAATAAGCGCAAATAATCCAGCAATTGCTGCTCCTTCCTTGAATTGCGCCCCCAAATAAGCTGGGATTTCGCCTGAGCCTATTATATTTACATTTACGGGTAATACGCCCGCTTTTAAGTGTATTATCAGCTCCTTTGCCTCTTTAAATCCTTCATCGCCCAATCCCGTTTCTGCACGCAAGCCATACTGCGGCTTCTCCTTCATTTTTATCGCAAGATCCGGTGATAAAGACGCACTATACACAACCACCTCGTCAAGCAGCATTACGAGTTCGTGATTCTCTCTATCCTCGGTCGCATTGTATTCAATAGCAGCATCTCTTAATGCGACCGCGCCTTTCTCCTTTAACGTAAATGTAGCACCCCAGGGTCTATCATCTTTCTCACGCTCAGGCATTGCGCCCACGCTTCTGCTTTCTATCCCCTCGCTGCCATAAATGACATGTGCACTGATGTTCGCGATCTCATCCAATCTTTGCCCTTTCTCTATATCGCCACGTACTCCTTCGGTCTGGATTCGTATCTCAAACTTTCCGGGATTACCTACTATCCTCTTTGCCGTCCCGATGTCCACACCTGCAAGGTCAATAAGGATAAAGTTCTCTCCAACCGTTCTTGGCTTAATATCCGCTAATCCAAGTATGTTTAGCTTTGTCTCTATTATCCGTTTCGTTTCGTCTCGCGTTTCCGGAATAACACTCTCTTCGAAATAATCTTCGCCATCTAGTTTCTTCGTTATGCTACCATTAACTCCAGTTAGTAATTCGGATAATTTGTCCTTTGAGACACTCTTCCTTATTTCATATACTGTCTCTCTATCAGTCTTGTAATAATTAACTTCGGTATCCAGCTCCTTTTCAAGGAACGTAGCAACCGTACTTTCATTAACAGATGCGTTTATCCCCACTAAGGTGCCTTCTAATTTCAACTGCAGCCATGACCCACCCACTAAATCCAGACCATATTTTAGATTGCCGTCGATCCCCGCATCTGCAGGTGGCGGTGGATAAACATAAATGGCAACCAAAGCGGCAATGACAAGTAATATTAATGCTATTATCCTTATATCTCCCAGTAGGCCTCTCTCTTCCATTTAGCTCTTCCCCCTCTATCCTATCTTATCCTATCTCTCCTCTCATAATGTCAAATGATTTTGGCACATTAAAAGGCACAGTCGAATTTTCGAGTAAAATCACAATATCCTTAAGTTTTACCGCAGAGTGCGTGGATTGAAACGCTCTTAAACTCTGCGCCCTCGACGATCTCCGCGGTGATAAAACACTTAGTTTTTAGACAGTGCCGGGTACTTCACTCATAACGTTTTATTCTTGAATCATCTCCGTCACTTCTTGCAATTTCACTAACAAATTCCGCCCGTTCTTTGTAAGCTTGTAGCTCTTCCTTTTGCCCAATTCGTCACCTACTCTTAAAAAGCTATGGTCCACGAGGAAGTCAAAATATTTCTTAAAACTTCTCCAATCCAAATTTGTCTTTTGCATGATGCGTGTCTTTTTCACTCCTTCCTCCTCGGATATCACCTTTAGTATATCAAGCAGGATGTCCCATCGGCTTCTATGTTTTGTATAGCTCACAATTTTTCCCCCTCTCTTTTTACTCTCGCTTAGTATAGTCGTAATCAAAAGAAAAGGGTCACTTCAGCATCTTCTCCACTTCCTCTAATCGCCCCATCAAGTCTATACCTTTTTCTGTAAGGTAGTAACTTGTCCCACCTTTAGAATCTTCATGATCTCCTATAAAACCGTGGTCCTGGAGAAAGCCAAAATGCCGTTGGAAGTTTCTCCAATCCAAATATGCATTCTGCATAATTCGTGTCTTCTTCGCTCTACCCTCTCCTACCTCGATCACCTTTAATATATCCAAGATAATTTCCCATCTGCTTCTCGGCTCTATTCTTACCATCTTCTTCTCTCCTTCTGCCCTATCTTTCCATACCTGCCACATATATTTATTAGTATCATGTGTAAATACCCCTATTTTGTAAGTATAAAAACATTTACATTAAAAGTTTGGATTTTCATTCAGAAGCATCGGTTCCAAAAGAAAATTTAAGGTTCATCGCAGCATCTTCTGCACTGCATTTAATCGCCCCATCAAGTCTATACCTCTTTCTGTAAGATAGTAACTTGTCCCTTCTTTTGGATCAGTGTGATCACTTATAAATTCTTTCTCCTGGAGAAAGCCAAAATGCCTCTGAAAATTTCGCCAGTCCAGGTATGCATACTGCATAATTCGCGTCTTCTTCGCTCTACCCTCGCCTTCGGATGTTACCCTTAATATGTCCAAGATGATTTCCCATCTACTTCTCGATTCCGGTCCTCTCATTTTTTTTCACCTTTTTATCTATGCCCGATCCCTTTGTAGGAACTATATGTAAGCATATTATGCAGGGGTGTATATAAACCTTAATGCATTTCGGCAATATTGCCACCTTCGAGCAATGTTTTGTACTCTTGACTATATGGCTAACCTTTTTCTATTACAACAGGGATAAGCAATAATAGCGCGGGAGATAAGCGAAGTAGGTGAAACAAAAGCGATGACCGAAGCAGATAAAGAAAATAAGCCCAAAATCATTCGCAACACCCTTCACCTCGCTGCTTGCTCGGATCTGCGAAGAAGAATCCTGATTGCCTTGAAAACTGGTAAGAAACCACTACGCGAATTACGAGATCCGCTGGGTGTTAGTTCTACAACGGCAATACATGCGTTAAGAGAACTTAAAAAAGCTAATCTTGTTTTTCAGGCTGAAGATAGGGGTTATGCACTGACGAAAATCGGAGAGGTCATGGTCTTAAAATTAGTGGATATTATGGATGCGATAGAAGTGCTGGAGAAGCACGAGGACTTCTGGCTTGTGCATGACCTCAGCGGTATTCCACTACCTTTGCTCGACAAGATAGGGGCTTTGAGCAATTCTTCTCTTCTATCCGATACAACTGCAGACATCTTCAAATCGCATACGACCTTACTTCAAATATTGGAAACCGCAAACGAAGTGAAGGGCATTTATCCCGTCTTTCATCTAGATTATCTAAAATTACTTGAAGAATTGGTGAAGAGAAGAAGGATTGATGTAGAACTCATCGTAACGAATGACGTATTGGAGGATATAGTTGGATTGATGGAAACAGAAGAAGCTTTTAAAAGTTTTTTACAGGAGCCCAACCTTAGTTTATTCGCGATGAATGAAGATATAAAATTAGCCCTTACTCTTACTGACAGTATTTTTTATCTCGGGTTCTTTGCGGACAATGGGGTCTATGATCGTAATAGCGCCTTGATAGGTGATGATGAAAAGGCCCTATCGTGGGGGCGAGAATTGCATGAACACTACCGTAAGCTATCAACTGTGGTTGATCTGTAAACCTAATATAAAAACCACGATTAAAGAAATACAATGTAAAAAAATGTCAAAACGAATATTATTAATATATGGGCTCTTTATATTGCGCGCTCATATCGCAAATCGCAATCATTCTTGCTTTCGCAATAATAGGCGCGGGGCTGAAATATATTGATGATGCCTTCGATGAAGATAGATTCAGCAAGAAGAAAGCGATAGTGATAGCGCCTATCATAGTGCTAATTTGGATCTGGGTATCGCTCTTTGATTCGGTCTCAGCAACAATTCTATTCGCTATCCTTTTTGCCGTTTTGTTTACCGGAAAGATTGACAATTTAATCTTTAAGATGTGTTCAATCGCTTTGATTTCAATTCTCGTTCTAACTCAGATGTTAAACTTTCTGTGGATACCTCTGGTCATCCTGATATTAATGGGTGTTGCAGATGAAAAGGGGAATGATTATGTGGACAATCATGCGACACATAAGCTGGTAGAATTCCTCTTCTCATACCGATTCTGCATGAAAATGGGTTTGCTAAGCTTGTGCATCCTCACCCTTCTTCCCTGGCTATATCTACTCGCCTTTTTAGCTCATGACGGTGCATACGAATTAGTAAGAATAGTAGGTAAAATCTCGGTTGCACATAAAAGGAAGAAAAAACATGCTATCGCCATATCTCCTACTGTAAACGAATAATCGGTTTAGACGGTGTGCCATGATACAACTTCTCTATGAAAACCGAGGCATTCTTATCCTCGCCTGATAGTATCATAACATTGTCAAAATCCTTCTTTACCAATTCCACACCCACTTTTCTCATTAAATAAGAATGAGGATTAATCGTGATTAAGCTTGTGCAATTCCACCTCTTAAACCCATCTATTTGATCTTGCAGTATCTTCTGCACCTCTTCAGGACTGTAATATCTTGAAAAGTTGTCGTATACATCAATAACAACCATCTTTGGCAAATCCCTTGGATAGCTCTTTATTGCCTTTACAATGCTGCGCTGAAACATTATTATATTTAAAGGAATGATGATTCGATGCTCCTCTTCTACTATTTTATAAACTCGCTCCTCAGTATAAATATTCTCATATAGGTCAAGTAACATGAAATTCTTTAATTCATCAAGATCTATTAGCAGCTCGCCCTGTATCTGCCGGGCTGGGCGTTTAGAAGTAGCATAAATAACCTCATTTCTCGCTCTCAGTCCCTGTTTGATAAAAGAGAGCAGAATCTTATGCTTTGTTTTCGTTTCTTCTGCAATGAGTAAGGTTGAAGTCCCTTTTGCCAATCCACCAGCTATTATCTCATCCAGTTTTTCTATACCCATTGGGACCACCTCAAGTAGCTCGCTAATAGTGATACCATAAGGTACCAGCCCATCTTTTATTTCTTCTCTTATAACTTCATAAAGTAGAAATCGCCGGAAAGGGAATATATCCTCTAGGGATTCGAGATAAAATCTGAAAAGTTGCAAGAACTCACGTCTAGAGAATCGGGTTCCTTCTTTTATTTCTATTTCCTCATTTTCAAAATTGAGGCAGTTAAATTTTTCTGCCCGCCTTTTCAATCTATCAAAAATCTTCTCCTGCTCTGATAAAGGAATGAAAGCTTCTACGTGTCTTATCAGCTTATTAACTACTTTTTCATACAGTATTGGATAATACACGTCTTCATCAAATTGAGATCGCAAATCTTCCGGAAGCATTAACACCTCCTCTTTAAGAATCTCCGCAATCTCTTCTTTCGTCTCTTCTTCGGTCTTCGCTATCTTTTCCCTCTCCGGTAGCCTATGCATCCCGAGGAGTATCCCAACAGCAATTCTTATCCTCGTGGGCTCGTCTGTTTTTTCGAGGTCAAATCTACGCTCTGAATGCTCAAACCCAATTTTTGTTACTTCCTCCTCAGGAACATATCTATCCCGTGTCTTTTCCCACAAATCCTCAAGATAGTCAGTCCTCAAAAAGTTGTGTGCATGGGAATTTAAAAGATTAACGATGTCCTCTTCTCCTATCTTCTTGTATTTGTTTTCCCTCCCCAATGTCGTTATCGAAACTATCACGATTATCAGAACGAGGAAGTACCCGATGAAGAAGAGATCATGATAAGGAAAGCGTTGTATGTAGGTGCTTGAAGACGAGTAGATAATGTAAACGAGAAGAAAAGCAATAAAGGCGGCGATGAATGACAGCTTGCTCCATATATTCTTTCTCAAAATCTCCTCGAAACCTTTGTTTGCGACACTCAAATAAGCAATGAAAGCAATCAAGAAAAAAGCGATGAAGAAGAGAATGACAGGATATGAAACGAGGTCAATCATGACTTCGAATGTCCGCCCATAGGAGAAAGAAATCCCAAAGAAGATGAGGAAGAATAAGGAGTAAAGGGATACGATGTATCGAGAGATGTCCAATCTATCGAAAATTGGATTGATATTTTGGTCTTTAATGATTTTACGCATGCTCCGGGCAAAAAACATGTAAAATGCAAATGATGCGAGTCCAAACATCGCAAATAACATCTTCGTGCTGCTCGTTGCGTTGTTCCATGAGAGGAATAATAGGCTGAAGACGTAGAATGTTATGGTCAAATGGATGTATAAACCGTATTTCAGGTATCCCCAGTATCTCAATTTTGTTTTGGATGAGACAGTTTTTAGGTACGTGAGAATTAATATGGCTCCAAGGGAAATGAGCAGTAAGAAAGCGATAACAAAAATGTACGGAATGTTTTGATAGATGATAAAATTGGGGTATTCTTTTGCTGTTAAGTAGGTAGACGCTGCTAAGAATGCGAGGGTTATGGCGGCGGTAACTTTAGGAAAATCAAAAGGCATCAAGGCTTTCCATTTGGGTTGGAGGAGGGAAGGATATTCGATGACAAAGCGAATGTAATAGACTATAGTGAAGAGACAAGAAATTAAGTAAAAAAGCATATAAAAAAATAATTCCGAACGACTATTGATACTTGTATACGCAAAAAAATTAAAAATAATCAAAGCAACAGATAAGGCAAAAGTTACTCCACCAATACCCCCAACAAAAAAGGGTTCACGAACAAATCCAATTTCTGCAAAACTAGCGGATATTTTGAATGAATAATATATAAAAGAAGATACAATTCCAATAAATAATAATAAGAATAGAATTAAAAGCATGGAAAGATGCATGTTTGGAAATTTAAAATCGAGAAAAGGTACTATAAAATATGCTAATCCCATAGAAAAGATGTAGAAAATGAGATGTTTAATTTTAAATAATCTAATTTCTTTAATTATCGGTTTTATTAAAAGATATGATGTCATATTAGCAAAGAAATGCCCAGTCATGTAAAATAAAGCAGATAAAACCAGAATTAAATTTACAATATTTGAAACATTATATAAGTTTGTTAATATTGCAGCCTGCATTAGTGTAATTAATATGCAGAAAAAATTTGCGCTGAATATACTATTCCAGACGCTTGATTTAGATACTTTTTTAACTTCAAGTATCAACACCCAAGTTATGGATATTTGGAAAGCCATTATCAATAAAAAAATTTGGGTAAATAGGGGATATCCTATTAGTTTTAATGCTAATATATCAGCAGCTGCTACCGTATTTATGGTCATTAAAAATGTCAAGCATATGACTATAACTATAAATAGGATAACTGATAATTTACTCTTTTCCAAATTTCGCAATCTCTTTTTCATCCTATATAATTTCACTACTATCCCTGTCAGCCAATCTCCTTTTTAATGCATTATAATCCTCAAAATTTAATTTTGTTATCTCTTTTAAAGAGAAAACATTCGCAAAAAGGCCAAGGCGTACTAAATGTTCTTTTTTATCCAAAGACTTACCCAGTTCATATAAGATATCTAAGAGATGATCAGATTCTAAAAAGAGTTCCCCTAATTTATCTTTTATACAGCTTTGATAATCACCGAGTAAATTTCTCTCCGTGATGAAATTATAAGCGGTTTTCCCTGCTATGTCACCGCAAATTATTGCCGGTAGGATACCCTCAACAAAAGGCTTAAAATTCTGATTTGCTGCATCTCCCACCAGTAAAACATTCCCATAGACCCATTTATCAGCAAGATAATGAATTGGTGCCCAGCCACTCTTTTCTACTACCTTTTCTCCATTCCTAAGTTGTTTCTTCACCTTTGGAATTTCTAAAAACTCCGCGTAACATCGCTCTAATTTTTTTGTCTGGAATAATGATGCAACACCGACATTAGCCCTGCTTTTAGATAACGGAAAAATATAAGCGTACGCTCCTGGTGCAAAATCCCCTATATACAATTGCTCATACGTTGGTTTATACAAATTCAGATTATCCATTTCAAAACTCACCACTTCACCACATTTATCCTTGAGGTTGGTAAAACCAAGTTTGTTCAGGACTTTTGAGTGCACTCCATCCGCAGCAATAACCACTTTTGGTTTGATCTCTCTTATCCCAGCTCCTGTTTTCACAATCGCTTTCGTAACATGATAATTTTCGTTGAATTCCAGGTCTATTAATTCTGTTTCAAGGTAAAGTTTAGCACCGGCTCCAATTGCATTGTTTGCAAGCCATTTATCAATTTTTTCACGATTTATAGCATAACTTGACCACAATCCTCCACTTCGTTCTATTGTGATACCTTCAGCCCAAAAAGAGATCCCGTCAGTTCTCCAAATCAATTGCTCTTCTGGTATCTTAAAAGGCAAATAGGGTATAAGGTATTCCCCAATAGTTTCAGCACACTGCACCGGAATACCTATTTGTTTCTTTTTATCTACGAATATCGTGTTAGTGCCTGTCTTGGCTGCCGCTCTCGCCGCGCTACTACCTGCGGGTCCCGCCCCCACCACCAAGACATCACATTCAATTATCATCACTAAACATATTTATTTGAATCTAACTAAAAGAAAAATAAACTTTTGTGCATACTCATACCACACCGTGATAGTAACACTTTCGAGACATGATAATAAGCCTGAGAGTTCAGATTTCTCATGGTTCGTACTCCAAGCTATCCAATTGGGATAGCAATTCGTCTATGTCAATCTTACTTTGCAACCCTTCCAACATTTCGATGAGCAAATCAAAATCATCGTTATCAAGGGAATTGAACACTTTGCGATAAAGGTGAGGAAGTCGTTTTGTAAATCTTTGTTTGATATCCATAGCGTAACGATTTAATAATGAATAGTCTTTATTATTTACTGCATTTACAGAATGTTTACCAGCGCAATAAGCACTTATTATAGCGGGTATCATTCCATATCCTAAGAAAGGGTCTATTAATCCAGCAGCATCGCCAACAAAAAGAAGATTTTCATAGAGATATGTATCTAAATCGAATATTTCTCCATACCCTACGAAGTTGTTGGTAATGGGATTAAGCCTGTCAGCAATCTTTGAATTTTCATTGAGATAGTCATAAAAATAATCGCCTGCGTTCTTTTGCATTTTGTTTGAATCCAATATAATCCCAGCCGATGAAATCCCATTAAGACATGTTACTATATAAAAATATCCGCCGGGTGCAAGCTCGGAATCGAAATAAATCCCCGAGGTGTCTGGTCGTATAAAATTCTTTCCAGTTACACCATATGCTACTCGTTTTTTCTCAACAAATCGTTTATCGAAATATCTGTGAAAGATAGAATTTCCACCATCTGCGGCGATAATTATCTCTGGTTTTATCACAATCTTCTCTGTACCCTGTGATATTATTACTTCATCAAACCTCCCTCCATCTTTGTTGATCTCTTCAACCGCTGTATCTAAAAAAAGCGTACAACCATTTTTTATAGCTTTGCTTACGGTTACACACTCGAATGAATCGGACTCAGGTCCTCTTTTGAAATAATATTCCCCAATTTTCGAGTGCAAAATAAATGAACGCCCGGAGGGGGAATGCCATTTTGATTTATAAACAAGGTTCTCGGTTTTCAATTCCATTTCCTTTATGATCTCAGTGAGTCCAAAATCAGTAGACGAATCAATTCTTGTATTCGTATGTGCGCCTATCTTATTAGCCCGTTCGATAAGAACGGTGTTTAGTCCTTGTTTAGAGCAGTATAAAGCGGCAACCGAACCTGCGGGACCCGCACCCACTACCAGTACATCGCATTCATATCCCTGCATTTTTTGTCCCTTATTTATACGTAACTGTTATGTTAAATGAGATGGAAAGAATAAAGACATATATAGACAGATTGGATGAGCAGTTGGAGGGAGGCATACCAAAAGGGTCGATCTCGCTAATTTGTGGCGTGGCGGGCTGTATGAAAAGTTCTTTCGCATACAACATTTTATATAATAACGCAGTGGTAGGTGACAAAAAGGGATTATATATAACGTTAGAACAGGCGGTACCGAATTTGAAGCAGCAGATGGAAACGCTGGGAATGGTAGAAGAGAGCGAAAAATTGGCTATTGTGAGCCATAAAATGATAGATACTGAGACCCAGTTGGATATGAAATTTGAGCTTAATTCAATGAAAAAAGTCAAATATTATCTGGACGACCTCTTAAAGCGGGAGAACTATGACTTGATAGTAATAGACCCTCTTAATGCATTATATTCTTTAACAACCGTTAAGAACCCCCGTAGAGAGGCGCATCTCTTCTTCGAGGGGCTAAGAGAAACGGGGGTAACAAGTTTTTTGATCTCAGAAATGTATCCGGGAGATACAAAGTATGGTAAATATGGTGTTGAGGAGTTTCTTGCTGATGCGATAATACACCTGGACCTCAAGAGAGAAAGGGACATATTAGAGCGGCATCTTGGGATTATAAAGATGCGGTGCACCAACCATAATCTACAATATTTCCCATTATTTTATAATAATGGTAAATTCGTCATATACACAAAAGAAGAAATGGAACTATGATAAATTCTTTAAATACCCTGTAATATGAGTTGTGAAAGTAAAAAGCGGATAGGCACAGCTATCGGTGTTGCATTTACCGTCCTGGTATTGCTACTCTCTGGAATGGCATCTGCGGAGCGAATAGACATTCCAGCGGATTATGCCACAATAAAATCTTCCAGAATGCCCATCAGTTTTTCATAAGCAATTCACTATCTGTGGCTTCGCAAGACCAACTTGACGGCATGGGTAATTAGACATGAAACAGGTAAAGTTTATAATGTGTAAATCCCACAAAGAATAAATACATACAGATGTAAATGTTAAATAGGCTTTCTTTGAGGGCGGGGAAAAAGAAGGAGACAAAAATGCGAAATAGAACCATTAGTATAGTATCGGCATTTTTAATTGTTTTGGGGGTGGTTTGATGCGCCATCGCCGTAAATGCCGGGGCATCGGATTCAACGGTTTCTTCTGCGGTGATTTACGTGCCCGACGATTATGCAACAATTCAAGGGGCGGTGGACAATACTGCTGCGGGCGACACGATTATCGTGAGAGATGGTACTTACCTCGAGAGCGTGAAAGTGAACAAGAGGTTGACAATTAGGTCTGAAAACGGACCTGCCAATACAATTGTTGAGTCTCCTGAGGGGGTAAATGATCATGTACTGACGGTGACAGCCGACCATGTGCATATAAATGGGCTCACGGTGAAAAACGCAACAGGAAAGAATGAAGCTGGGCAGTATAATTACGCAGGACTGTATATCAGCGCTAATCACTGCGATATTACAGATAATATGGCAATAAACAACGCTTATGGCTTCTTCTTGTCTGAATCAAGCAAAAACACACTCATAAACAACGTCGCGTCAGATCACATTGGCGATGGCATCTACGTGACTAATTCGAACTATAACACAATATCCAACAATACAGTAAAGCTAAATCGCCGGTATGGGATTCGTTTGTATAGCTCGCATAATAATACAGTGTGCAACAATGATGTATCGAACAACGGATATGGTATTCGCTTATCGGGCTCGCACAATAACATAATGGAGAAAAACAATGTCAAGTTGAGCACTTACGATGGTATTTTCTTGTTTTACTCAAACGACAATTCTTTTGTTGATAATACTGCAAATCAGAACAATCAGGATGGCTTTTTCATCAATGCATCATATAATAATACATTAATCAATAAT
>WSZT01000039.1 GCA_013139985.1 Candidatus Methanophagales archaeon
TACGGCTCTTCAAGATTTAAATGCTCCTGCGCTGTTCGTACGAAATACATCTCGTCAAAGTACGCACCATACCGTTGTGTAACCGGGAGTTTTATTGCGCTCTGCTCATCAACTAATCTCGTAGCAGCTTCGCCACTCACATTCACTGGCGCTATTTTTTTGTTTTCCGTGGAGATTACAATGACCTCGCCTATTTTACCCCGCGATTCCGGTCCAAAGACGAACTTGATGGTGCTGGTACTCCTATGCCCCAAATTTATCCGTTCCCAGGAGCAGAAGTGCACATGCTCTGCCGGGTTATTATCATAAGATGAAAGAAACTCATCGTTATCGCCATAAACATCGAATTTCGTTCGGTTTGCATCGCCTACGAAGATATAAAGCTCTTTTACTTGCTGAACGCTGCCGAAATCAAATGTGACCACGTCTGCAACTCCCGCTTTTGATGGCTGCCAGTATGAATAAGGCATCTCGACAGAGCCTAAATTAAGAGATGCGAAAATCAAAAATACTAATACGAGTGCTGATACGGATACAATTTCCCACTGCTTTTTTTTCTCCACTTTCTATCTCTATCTATTTCATAAAATAGCATATAACTTTTTTATTAATAACGCACTATAAACCACAGACGATGATTATCCTTTCAGGCGGCACGGGAACACCAAAACTGTTAGTGGGACTGAAGCGAGTATTTAGGGAAGAAGAGCTGAAAGTAATAGTGAACACTGCGGAAGACGTTTGGGTCTCAGGTAATTTAATCTGCCCGGATGTAGATTCGGTAATTTACGCATTAGCAGGTTTGATAGATGAAGAAAAATGGTGGGGTATTAAGGATGAGAGCTTTTATACACATACCGCATTGAAAAGGTTGAATTACGAGGAGCCGATGACAATCGGAGATAAAGATAGAGCAACGCATATAATCAGATCCGAGCAGCTAAGGCAGGGGAAAAGTCTGACAGACGCTACTTCTTCGCTTGTAAGACACTTTGGCATCACGGCCAGGATATTGCCTATGACTGATGAACCCGCAGCCATAAGCACGAAGATTATTACGCCCGAGGGCGAATTACATTTTCAGGAGTTTTGGGTATCGAAAATGGGCGAGCCAGAAGTATCAGACGTTTATTTCGATGGGATAGAGAAAGCGAAACCTTCTGAAGACGTTATAAACGCGTTGATGTCAGAAGATGTAGTGGTAATAGGACCGAGTAATCCGATAACAAGCATAGGGCCTATTTTGAGCCTGCGAGGAATACGGGAGATACTGAAGCGGAAAAGGGTGGTGGCGATTTCTCCTATTGTGGGAACTGAGCCGATAAGCGGTCCCGCGGGGAAATTCATGTACGCAAAAGGGTTTGAGGTTTCGCCTTATGGCGTATACAAGTGCTACGATGATTTTTTAGATCTGCTTGTCATAGATGCGGCTGATGAATGCCCTAAAGGAGTGGAAGTGCAGAAAACAGATATTATAATAAAAAATGCGGCTGATAGTGAAGTGTTAGCGAAAGTCATCCGAGATATTATAGACAATTAAAATACAAAAGTAATATAGAATCAATCAGTACGGTCTGAAGTTAAGGGGCTATAAAAGATGATACCAGAGCAGATAACAGTTAAGATCCCACAAGATAGAATAGGTGTGCTAATAGGGCATAAAGGCGTTGTAAAATGGGATATAGAAAAGAGATCAGAGTGCAAGATAACAGTAGATAGTAATGAAGGGGAGGCATATATAGAAGGAGCAGAAGACGGAGACCCTTTGAAGGCACTTCGAGTTGCGGAAATGGTAAAAGCAATTGGTAGGGGCTTTTCACCCGAGGTTGCCGTTTCTCTGCTTGATGACCCTTTACTCCTCTTTGAGGTTATTCCCCTTTCCCATCTCACACAAAAGACGTTAAAACGGGTAAAAGGGCGTCTAATAGGCAAAAATGGACGGACAAGGAGGGCAATAGAGGACCTCGCAGGCGTTGAAATCACTATCTACGGGAAGACTATAAGCGTGATCGGACATTACCACCATATAAAAGCTGCACATGATGCCATAGAGATGCTAATAAATGGCGCACCACACAGCTCGGTTTACGCCTTCTTAGAGCGGAGAAGGCGAGCTGAGACAGAAGAAAGGAAATGGTATATCGAGTAGAGTGAATAAATCATGACAGAACGCGGATATGAGGAAGCGGGGAAAAGAATGGTTGAACATCTCAGGCGACAGGGCGTCAGTGAAGTGGTATTAGAAGCAATGATGCACGTCAAGAGGCACCTTTTTGTACCGCCTAATCTTAGTGATCAGGCATACAACGATTATCCACTGCCTATCGGAGAAGGTCAAACAATAAGTGCCCCGCACATGGTCGCGATGATGTGCGATTATCTGGACTTGAGAAAAGGGGATAAAGTGCTTGAAGTTGGTGCTGGCTCGGGATATCACGCCGCAGTCATTGCAGAGCTAATAGGCGAAGAGGGACATGTATATAGCATAGAAAGGATAGAGTGGCTGGTTGATTTTTCGATGAGTAACGTAAAACGTGCAGGATATAAGAACGTGACGGTGAGTCTCGGTGATGGGTCACTTGGACTGCCGGAACATGCACCTTACGACAAAATAGATGTGACATGTGCTGCTCCGGATGTGCCACCTCCGTTACTTGAACAGTTGAAAACCAATGGCGAAATGGTTATACCTATTGGACGATACATGCAAGAGTTGTATCTAGTAAAGAAGAGAAATGGGGTAGAGAAGGAGAAGAAATGCGATGTCGCTTTCGTGCTTCTAAGAGGGCGATATGGTTTCCGCTGAAGATCATAAATAAGCGCGAAGTATTTTTAAAACACAAAAAGAATTGATGATTTAGAAGAGATATGACAGAATATATGCTCTCGCCGGCTAGTGGGAAGATACTAAGGATAGACGAAGGAAGCAGAACTATCACTATATTTATGCATCTTCATAATGTGCACATTACCGCAGCACCACTAGATGGCGTGGTTAAAAAGACAACGCCAGTGAAAGGGACTTTCAAGCCCGCTTTTCTCCGCAGCAGTGATTTCAACACGAGGAATACAATAGAAGAGGCGACGAGATATGGTGATATAAAAATAGTGCAAATAGCCGGATTCTTTACGCGTAAAATAAAATGCGAGGTTACGGGCGGGCAGGAGATACACAAGGGCGAAAGAATAGGTAAGATCTGTTTCGGCTCACGAGTGGATGTGAGCATACCCGGAAGTTTCGAGATATTGGTGAAAATCGGCGATAAAGTGAAGTGCCGGAAGACTGCGATAGCGACAAATAACGAATAAATGACGTCCGTCTACTCCGTCACAGAGTGCTGCCACCATTCCATAATATACTCTGGCAGCTTAAGTCCGCGTTGATTAAGTCTTTTTACTAGATGCAGTGGTAGTGGACTGAGTGCAAATGTTGCACGCTCGTAGAATGTAGTAGGTGTGGATTCTATTATAAAACTATCTGACTCTCGTGATAAGGTGGATCCATTGCCTACAATAGAATAAACATAACCTCCCGATTCCTTCTGATCTTTACACCACCCTAAAAGGGGCTCTGTCTCGCCCGAGTAGGAGATCATAAATAAAATGTCTCCGGCTCGTGGTCTTGGCGCGAAAGGTCCAGATAAATAAGCTTCATCGCCAAGGGCTCTTTTAACATGCTGCAGTCTTATCGCGGTCATCTTCGCAACATTCCTCGCAGGGCCCAGCCCACCCATAGTTATTCTGCTTCTCGTCTCCAGCTTGTCCATAATATCTTTGTAATTATCAGACTTGACAAATTTAGTTACTATTTTGCTTAATATCTTTGATTCCGCATCCATCTTTTCAAATACGGCCGTATAATCCTTCTTCTCGTTTAGCGCCTCCTTTGTCTTCTGAAATAGCAACAAAGAGCCCAATTCATAAACATCGTTCATTATCCCATGTTTGAGATAACCATTAGTGGATTTAGGGCTCCTATCGCGCCCTTTCAGCTCGACCACGTTACCATATTCTTTCTCGCCTATCATCCCTATCGAAGATTTCTTGTTCGAAACAACAGCATCAATGGTAAATGTATTACTTTTCTCTCGCTCGATATAATCCGAAAGTTGTTTAACCATTATCTTTGGAGTTGATGTCTCACCACTTCCGGAATTAACAAGTAGTGCTACCCTATCATACTTCTTCTCCAACACCGGTGCCGCATCCACCAGGTCTCTACCTGGAAAATCAATGTCAATCATTGTCCTTACCCATTTGTCCAGTTGTCCCATACCAATGTACAATGCACTTTGCGATCTTCCTTCCCCTACGAGAATGATACAATCCGCGGCGTCAAGATCATCGTAAAATGGCTTAAACTCACTAGGCGTAACGCTATGGATGTTCTTCATTACGCCACTAATATACCCGATCCCTCCGCTGACTTTGCTTGATACCATGAGTCAAAAGAACAAAATCAATACCTCACTTTATCACTTTCGTTTTTTTTTTCAATATGCTCGTGCTACATAGACTCTACGTGCCTTCCTCGAACAAATTATGCATTTGCCCGCCTCTTCATTTTCGTTTATTGCCACGCCCAATACAGTTACGCCAATACGTTGCTCTAAGTCTGCACCACATCTTTCGTCTTCACAGAGAAATAGAGAAACGATGTTATGTTCTGCAGTTTTTCTCAGTTCTTCCATACCCTCTTTATCGTCGACTACGGCTTTGCTTATATGGATATTAGCGAAGAATGTTTCCTTTGCATGCTTGTGTATAAGCTCCTGGATCTCTTTTATTGCTCTATTTACTTCGGGTACGACCTCGCTCTGTGGCACTTGCATCCGCTGGAAGTCAGCCCTTCTTACAAATACACAACTGTTGCTGCTCACATCTCGAGGTCCTATCTCTATCCTCAACGGTACTCCCTTCATCTCCCATCGGTAGTACTTCGCGCCAGGTCTTTCCTCGGAATCATCCAAAAAAGCTCTTATTCCCGCTTCTTTCAAGCCCTCATACACATCACTGCAAGCTTTTTCCACCGCTTCGCTTTTTCCCTTGCTTGAAAATACAATAGGTACAATAACAACCTGTATGGGTGCGACCTCAGGAGGCAGCACCAGGCCATGATCGTCACCATGAAGGGCTATTACAGCGGCGATACATCTTTCCGAAATGCCATAACACGTCTGATTTACGAACTTTAAAGCGCCGTCATCATCTTCATATTTTATATCAAAAGTTCTTGCAAAGCTCTCGCCAAGCAAATGGCAGGTAGCAATTTGCATCGTCTTACCATCGGGCATAAGCGTATCAAAGGCAATAGAATACTCAGCTCCCGGGAATTTGTCCCAGTTTGGTCTCCTTGTAATTATGTATGGGACCGCAAGCAGGTCAAAGAACTCTTGATATGTGGCAATAGCTGTTTTTATTTGCTTCTCGGCATCTGCTCGACTTGCATGTGCAGTATGCGCCTCTTTAAAAGAAGTTATCTCACGCAGTCGAATGAGGGGTCTCGTATGCTTTGTTTCATACCGAAAAGCGTTCACTACCTGATATATACGTATAGGTAAATCGCGATGCGATCTTATCCAGACCTTAAACACGGGATATATCGCGGTCTCTGAAGTGGGCCGGAGAGCAAGAGGGATATCCAAGTCTGTACTTCCACCTTTTGTCACCCAAAAGACCTCATCTTCAAACCCTTTTATGTGCTCCTTCTCCTTCATCAATTCATCTTTTGGTATCAAGAGTGGGAACAGCACTTCTTCATGTTCTCTATCCATTAGAGCTTTCAATATAGAATAAGTAAGATTTCTCAGTTTGTATCCGTAAGGATACCACGTATACACGCCCTTCACCGGATACCGGACGTCCAATACCTCTGCACGCTTAAGTATCTCATTATACCATTCACTAAAGTTATCCGCCTTTTGTAATAAGGTCTTATTCTCTGTTTTGGATTGCATCGTTTAGAAAGCCGCTGGTGGGATTTGAACCCACGACCTGCTGATTACGAATCAGCCGCTCTACCCCTAAGCCACAGCGGCATTTAG
>WSZT01000094.1 GCA_013139985.1 Candidatus Methanophagales archaeon
TCAGATAATAACGACATCGCGGGTTCTGACAAACTACCGCGATTTTCCCTCTTGGTCGTGCCATGGTATCCACCAAGAGAATATTAGACAGATTACTATATAAACTATCTTATGTTAGGACATTACCGATTTGACGATAAAAAAAATCTTTGTATCTTACTCTGACTGCGATAGGCTCACTCCAAGGATATAGAAGTCTTCTTCTTCTCGCCCTTATCCTTTTTTATCGTCACACAGAGAACACCGTTTTTATACGTTGCCTTTGCGGTTGCGGGCGTCACAGGCATATCAAACGGTATCTCTTTAGAGAACCTTTGCCCGTCTCCGGTTTTTATATCCAGTGACTCTTCCGTTACATCCAACTTTATATCGCTCTTCTCAACATCGGGCAATTCCACTACGACTTCGTAGGTGTCTTTATAGTCAATCACATCTACTAAAGGTTCACACTTTGGGGCAGGTGCTATCCTCTCGTCCGAAGGTTTTATATTCCCAAACTCTTTTATCTCTGGCTCCTTCCCCGGCTCCTTCGTATATGATAGCCCGTAAATGAAAGGACCATATATTCTTGCTTTGCCTTCTGGTGTCTCCTCTTCGGTTACAAAATCCCTGAGTGCCTCCGGCATTTCCTCTTCTAGCCGCGTCAGCATCTCCTCGACCGGCAATGGCTCTCGCTTCATCTCTTCTGTCATCCGTTCCATGTACCCTTCTAACAGCTCAAATATAGAAGGCTTCTTCCCCTTTTCCATGATTTAATCTTTCTACTCCGTATAGATAAAACTACATATCCACAAAATTCTTTATCAATTTCAGCCCATCCTCTGTCAATATAGATTCAGGATGGAACTGTACGCCGAAGATGTTCTTGTCTTTATGTCGGATTGCCATTATCTCATTGTCGTCTAAACTTCTCGCTGTTACTTCTAAACGCCCGTTTACATCGTCAATTACTAAGGAGTGGTATCGCACGACCGAGAGCGGATTCTTCAGTCCTTTCAGCACGTTTGCACCATTATGCTTCACTAAACTCACCTTTCCATGTCTTAGCACTCTTGCATTCCTCACCCTTGCGCCAAAGACATAACCTATGCATTGATGCCCCAAACAAACGCCCAATATCTTCTTGTCATCGTTGCCAAACTTCCTTATCAGTTCATTTGTGACACCAGCATCTCTTGGCGTCTTCGGACCAGGCGAAATTATTATATGCTCTATCTCCTCTGTTTTAACAATTTTCGCAATATAACCAAGATCCACATTATTCTGCACCACTATCGGTTTAGCACCCAGTATCCCAACGTATTGCACTATGTTATATACAAATGAATCGATATTATCCACAATCAGGACATTCATCCTTTGCACGCACCTCCGGAGATGCACTCTAATAACGCCGCACACTTACTCAGAGTCTCTTTATACTCGCGTTTTGGATCAGAATCAGCAACAATACCCGCTCCTGCTTGTATATATACTTTGCCATGCTCAAATACCGCAGTTCTTATTGTTATTGCGGTATCAATTGAACGATTAAAGGAGAAATATCCGACACATCCTGCGTATACTCCTCTTCTTGTCGGCTCTAATTCATCTATTATCTCCATAGCACGCACTTTCGGTGCGCCCGATACAGTACCAGCAGGGAACGTCGCTTCTAACGCATCAAACTCGTCTTTATCCGTTTTCAACTCGCCTACCACGTCCGTCACTATATGTTGCACATGCGAATATTTCTCGGGATACATGAATCGTGTCGCTTTCACGGTGCCAAACTCGGACACTTTTCCGATGTCGTTTCTTGATAAATCAACAAGCATCAAATGCTCTGCACGCTCCTTTTCATCGTTAAGCATCTCCACCTCCAAACGCTTATCTTCTTCTTCGTTAATGCCACGCCGTCTTGTACCTGCTATAGGGCAACTCTCCACTTTCCTACTTCCTTTGCCTACTTGGGGCAATCCAGCGACCCGAACCAGCATCTCAGGACTTGCTCCCACTATCTTCCGTTCACCGAAATCAAGTAGATACATGTATGGTGACGGATTCACTTCGCTTAATATTTTGTAAAACGGGAAATGCCCTTCAGGTGCAAAATCGGCTTCCAGTCGCTGTGAAAGCACCACCTGAAATATATCACCAGCACGAATGTATTCCTTCGCAACTCTTACACTTCGCTCATAATCCGCTTTTTCCATGTTTGACCGGAAATCGCCGACTATTGAAATCGGAGCAAAATTATCGGGTACTTCTCTCTCTCTCAGTAATTCCGCCACGTCCACACAATTCGCATCGGAATCCATGTCTTTGTTCGGAGTATCGCAAAATTCGTTAGATATAAGGAACGCTTTTTCCGCTCTATGGTCTACAATAACATTCTTGTTCGTGAGCAGGAATTCGCAATCCGGTTGCCCCAATGTGTCCAATGTACTTTCATCCAAATGCATAAAATATCGGATGAAATCGTACGAGAAGTAACCGACAAAACCACCGATAAAACGCTCCCTTTTTTGCATGTGATCTATCTTTAACTCGTTAAGGTACGCTTTTATCAAACTTAGCGGATTTATATACTCTCCCACTAGATTGTCCATCGCTTCCCCAATTACTGCATTGTACGACTTTGTGTTCAAAATGCCGTCCTTCACGGCGAATTTAAACGCGGGATCAAAACCTATAATAGAATACCGCGCCATCTTATCGTCGCCTTCTCGTGACTCCAATAAGTATGCCTCGCCATCATCGCTTACCGCATCCTTCTTCAAAATATCATATAACAAGCAAGGGTTTACAAACGGGATTTCCTCACATGCCTGAATAACGAACATTGTACATCACATATGGATTGTATTGTATATATAAATACCTTAGGGGCCACCTTATAATTAAATCCATAACTTTATGTATGTAGTACTTCTTCTAAATACGCATGGGAAAAAATAATTCCGATGAACTTTGGATTGGATTTTTGGGTAGTCTTAATGAGGTGCAAGCACGACAGTTGGCAGGTATAAAGGCGTTAGAATTTGGTTGGGGCGGAATCTCGAAAGTTGGGAGACTTACAGGTAAAGATTATAAAACGATAAAAAAAGGGATAACTGAAGTTGAAAACGGGAAATTTTTGGATAAAAACGAAAAACTCCGTAAGAAAGGTGCTGGACGGA
>WSZT01000084.1 GCA_013139985.1 Candidatus Methanophagales archaeon
CCCTTCTCCACCAGTACCTCGGCGTTCAATATAGAAGCACCCGCAGCGCCTCTTACTGTGTTATGGCCTTGCGCAATGTATTTCACTTCGTTCTCCAGCCGCCCACTTCTTATCCGTCCTACCGATATACTCATTCCTCTACCCGCATCGCGGTCTAACTTCGGTTGCGGTCTATCCTGCTCCTCACGTACTATTATCGGCTTTTCCGGTGAGAACGGCGTGTCAATCTCTCTAGGGAAGTTCACAAACGCGTTCTTTACTTCCGCTTCCGTTACTCTATCCTCAAACTTCGCCCATATCGCTTCCGTATGTCCGTCTAACACCGGAACGCGATGACAGGAGGCGCATATGTTGACACTTGCGTCTTTTATCTCCGAACCCTCCAGAGTACCGAGTATCTTTAGCGGTTCACTTTCCATCTTACCTTCTTCCGTTGCTATAAACGGTAGTACATTATCCAATATCGCCATTGACGACACACCCGCGTATCCGGCGCCCGATACCGCTTGCATTGTTGATACCCGCACCTCTTTTAGCTTTAAACTCATTAACGGCTTCAAACTCAAGACCATCACAATTGTCGAGCAGTTAGGATTTGTTATAATAAACCCGTCCCAACCCCGTTTCGATTTCTGCTCTTCTATTAATGCCAAATGGTCTCTATTTACCTCCGGTATAACTAAGGGCACATCCTTTTCCATTCTATGCACCGCGACATTACTGGAAACCGCATATCCTGCCTGCGCACAGCTCTTCTCCACTTTGATTGCCGTTGGCCTGGGCAAAGCAGAGAACATAAGTGCTATGTCATCGGTCTCAGAGATGTCGTCAACGGATTTCACCACTGTTTCGGCCGCTGCCTCCGGCATCTCATACGGAAGGAACCATTTCGCTACCTCTCTGTATTTCTTACCTGCACTTCTCTCAGAAGCGTAGAGCGCTCCGAGCTCAAACCACGGATGCCCGTCCAGAAGCTGCACGAACCTCTGCCCCACGCTTCCCGTTGCTCCCAATACTCCCACTTTTATTCTTCTCATAGCTGCATCTCTTATCCATTCTTTTGGAAAAGATTTAAATCTTTTTATAGTGCCTGCATGTAAAGTAGATATACAGAGGTGAAAACAGACAATGGCAAGATTTCCAGAAGCAGAAGCAAGACTCTTCAATATGAAGATATGCATGGATTGTAACGCGAGAAATTCGATTAGGGCGAAGAGGTGCAGGAAATGCAACTCAAATAGCCTGAGGCTGAAATCTCGACATAGAAGTAAATAAACGCCTGGCCGGCGTGCATGCGGGGTAACCTATGCTATGAGAAAGGGAAAAGTAATAGCAGTAGCAGGAAAAGGTGGAACTGGGAAAACCGCTATTGCTGCACTTTTAATTCGGGAACTACTCGGATCTAAAGAAAGCGAAGATATATGCATACTAGCTGTGGATGCAGATGCTGATTCTAACCTGCCCGAGGCCCTAGGTATATCGTATGCTAAGTCGGTAGGAGATATAAGGGAAAGCCTGCTGGAAGAGAAGCAGCAGGATATATCTCTGGATGTGCGATCACAATTTGAGGGTAAGATAGCGGAGATAATCGAAGAGGAAGACCGTTATGACCTCTTAGTTATGGGACGACCCGAGGGTCCTGGCTGCTATTGCCCGGTAAATCACATCATACGGATGATTATGGATATATTAACGAAGAATTACGATTACACTATAATCGATTGCGAGGCGGGTTTGGAGCATCTCAGCCGGAGAACGACAAGAGACGTAGACGTCATGCTCGTTGTGCTAGATAGCACACAGAAGAGCATGAAAACCGCATTGCGGCTGAAAAAGATTGCGGACGCAATAGACGTGAATGTGCAGAGGATGGTGTATGTAGCAAATAAGATACCTGCTGGTGCCGAGGAGCGGTTGATAGAGGAAGCGAAGAAGAAAGGCATCGAAATAGATGCTATAGTCCCCTTTGACACGTTAATACCCGAGTATGATCTTGAAGGCAGACCTATTCTGGATTTACCCGATAATGCCCCGTCTGTTATCGCTGTGAAGTGGGTGGTAGAGCACATCACCAAGGAATAAGTTGCCCCCATCAGTTGCTTTTTTATGATGTACACATAGTAAATAGCGTTATGAGCAAAGAAGTACCTTTTGTTGACTGGGAGCCCGCAATCACGCCAGAAGAGGTCTTTTCTGACATCATCGGCGTGAATGAGATACACGTTGTGGGTAAAAGAACGTATTGGATTGAGATGAGGCCCGTAGAAAGGGGCAGATGCGTTGTTGTGTTGCGAGATGAAGATGGCGTGGTTAGAGACATCACACCGCAGGAGTTCAATGTACGGTCACGGGTACATGAATATGGCGGTGGAGCATACACAGTTTACAAGGATGCCATCTATTTCGTCAATTTTGATGATCAACGCATCTATTACCTGCCAAATGATAACGCTGAAGCAGTGCCACTTACCCCTATAACAAATGAAGACGGGTCGTTAGGCAAATATGCCGCTCTTACTGCGAGTCCCGATGGTACGAAACTCCTCTTTGTATACGAGAAAGAGTATAGCGATAAGGAAAACGCGAATTTATTGGCGATTTTAGACTTGGACTTGGCCGCTAAAGGTATATCCGAGCCACAGATAATTGTAAAAGGTTCTGACTTCTATGCCGATCCAATCTTCTCTCCAACTGGGAAGGAAGTGGCATGGCTTCAGTGGGATCATCCCGATATGCCATGGGATAGTACGGAATTAATGATGGGCTCGTTTGAAGACAATGCCTTGCATATGGTGAAGAAGGTTGCCGATGGTGGCTCTATCTGTTTCCCACGATTTGATAGTGAGGGTAGACTATACTACGTTATGGACAAACAGGTAGATAGCGAGTTGGACTCCGGGAATTGGTGGAATCTGTATTGCTTTACAGATGCAGTAGCGCAGATTACAGCCGAACCGGCGGAGTTTGGTGAACCACACTGGGTGTTTGGACAAAGTAATTATGAGTTCCTACCGGATAATCGAATAATAGCAAAGATGGTTAAAGATGGGGCGGATTGTCTGGTCGTCATTGATCCGGAGACGAAATTGCTATCCGTAGTTGAAACCGGTTTAACCAGTTATAGCAATATCAGAACAGATGCGCATGGCAGGGTATTCTTCATCGGTGCAAGCGCTAAGAAGTCTTATGCTATATCCTGTTTGGATATAGAATCGAAAACCGACGAAATATTGAAGACAAGTTCAAGTATAGAGATGAGTAGCGCAGATATTTCTCTGCCAAAATTCATTTCTTATCCTACAAAAGATGGAGAACATGCTCATGGTTATCTTTACATGCCTCGGAATAGCAGATATACTGCTCCGGAAGATGATAAACCACCGTTATTGGTGATGGCGCATGGCGGTCCAACAAGTAGTGCAAGAGCTGTATTTTCCGCGACTATACAGTTCTGGACCTCTGCAGGGTTTGCGGTAATTGATGTGGACTACCGTGGTAGTACTGGTTACGGTCGGCGATTTCGTGATGAATTGCTATCACAATGGGGCGTTATTGATGCGGAGGACGTGGCAGATGCCGTGCGGTACTTAATAAAGGCCGGGAAGGTTGATGGTGCCAAGGTTGCCGTTAGAGGCGGTAGTGCAGGTGGTTATATGGTGCAGCGAGTTATGACTCAATATCCTGACCTCTTTACCGTTGGGGCAAGTTATTATGGGATTGGAAATCTTATTACGTTAGTAGAAGAGACGCACAAGTTTGAGTCACGATATATAGATAATTTAATTGGTGCGAAATTGCCTGCGGGCGAGAAAGAGTACAGAGATCGTTCGCCAATAAATCATTTGGATCGATTAAAAGCGCCCATGATCATATTCCAGGGCACAGAAGATAAAATTGTCACGCCTGAATGCTCACGCGAGTTAGCGCGGAATCTCGAAGAAAGGGGGATTAGGTATGAATATGTGGAGTATGAAGGTGAATCACACGGATTCCGAATCAAAAAGAATAATGTTGATTCGTTAAGCCGGGAATTTGCATTTTATCGGGCTGTGTTCAGTAGTTAGATAGCAGACATCAACCAAACCTTAGAAAAGTTTGATCAAGAAAATATAAATGGTTGCGAATGTGAGAATTATGTCGGTACAACTTGTATCGAAAGCATAACTAGCTTTGTCGAGAAGATGCGAGAGAAGATGGACCTCATGGATGTCATTTGTCTTTCACACTAAGGGGCCACCTTATAATTAAATCCATAACTTTATGTATGTATGTAGTACTTCTTCTAAATACGCATGGAAAAAATAATTCCGATGAACTTTGGATTGGATTTTTGGGTAGTCTTAATGAGGTGCAAGCACGACAGTTGGCAGGTATAAAGGCGTTAGAATTTGGTTGGAGTGGAATCTCGAAAGTTGGGAGACTTACAGGTAAAGATTATAAAACGATAAAAAAAGGGATAACTGAAGTTGAAAACGGGAAATTTTTGGATAAAAACGAAAAACTCCGTAAGAAAGGTGCTGGACGGA
>WSZT01000025.1 GCA_013139985.1 Candidatus Methanophagales archaeon
TACCAACTCAACGAGATCAACGGGAGCTTCATAATGTTCAAACTCATACCTTCTATCGCCGAGTTCGTTGACATACTCATAGAACTCATCGAGCGCTCAGCGATTTGAACGAAATCTACGAGCTGGAAATGAAGCCTATTACTTATATTTGGTACCCGAAAAATCATCTGATATGTGATACCTATAACCCTGCTCAGTAAGGAACAACTGTCGCTTTGCACCAAAATCCTGGTCTTTTGTGTCTTTACTAACGAGCGTATAGAAGAAAGCCGGTGAACGGTCATCCTTCGGTCGTAGTAACCGCCCAAGCCGCTGCGCCTCCTCCTGACGCGACCCGAAAGTGCCCGAGATCTGCACTGCTACATTAGCATCGGGCAGATCAATAGCAAAATTCGCGACCTTCGATACCACCATAACGTCTATTTCACCGCTTCTAAATGCATTATACAACTTCATTCGTTCCCGGTTTGGCGTCTTGCCCGTCAATAGCTTCGCATCCAACATCTCCGCCACACGCTCCAACTGCTCTATATACGTACCTATCACCAGGATCCTATCGCCCTTCTTTCTATGATATTCCACTATCCGCCTCGTTATGTCATATTTACGCGGGTTCTCCGCGGCTATACGATGTTTGTTCCTATCGGCTGCGAGTGCGTATTGCAACCTGAGTTCATCATCCATTTTCAGCCTTATCTCATTACAAACCGCTTCCGCTATCCAGCCCTGCTCCTCCAACTCTTTCCAGGGCGCATCGTATTTCTTCGGCCCTATAAGCGAAAACACATCGCGCTCCTTACCATCCTCACGCACCAGCGTAGCTGTAAGTCCCAACCGTCGCCTTGCCTGTAACTCCGCAGTCACACGGAAAACGGGTGCAGGAAGCATATGCACCTCGTCATAGATAATCAAGCCCCAGTTCCGCTCGTTAAAGAGCGAGAAATGCGGGAATCCATCTTCATCCGATTTCCGCGGCCTATAAGTGATGATTTGATATGTTGCAATAGTTATCGGTTTTATCTCTTTCCTTTCCGCACTGTATTCCCCTACATCTTCTCCATCCAAATCGGTTTTATCCAGCAGTTCGTCTCGCCATTGTCGTGAAGCAACCGTGCTGGTAGTAATAATCAGGGTATTGGTATCCAATTTTTCCAAGACTCCCATTCCCACTACGGTCTTACCAGCACCACAAGGCAGCACTACCACACCACTACCACCTGCGGCACTACCTCCTGCATAGAACGAATCAACGGCTTCTAATTGATACTTCCGCAACGAGAACGGTAATCCTCTTCTTGTAGTAGCAAGAAGTGTTATGGCTAAAAACTCGCCCTTTACATATCCTACGAGGTCCTCAGCCGGGAAGCCTATATCTGTGAGTGCTTTTTTTATGTAGCCCCTTGCACCTAACGCAACTACCACCGTTCGCGCATCTATCTGCTCCTCTGTAAGATAACTCTGGACTTTCTTGTTTCGCATTACTTCTTTCATCAATATCTCGTCATCGCTTTGCAACACCACTGACCCATCCAACATCTTCAGCTTCAATCGCCCATATCGCGATACGTAATCCTCTATATCTATAATGACATTCTCCGGTACTGCATACCTGCTATAAGCTTCCAAAGCCGCGATGATACGCGAAGCTGCCATACCCGATGCGGCTGCGTTCCAAAGAGAGAGATTCGTTATCCTATACGTGTGGACGTGTTCAGGGCTTTTTATCAGTTCTGCAAACCCACTTATTGTGTCCCTCGCATCCTCATACCTTGAGTTATCTACCTCTAGCAAGATTGTCTTGTCACTTTGTACAATCAACGGGTTATCTTCTTCTGGCGACATTGTCTAAATAAAGATATTTTATACTGAAAAGATAAAAATATTAGTAGGGCATGACGAGTCTGGGAATTTCGAGCGGGATTTTGATGATATCCCGAAGCTATTATCAAATATAAAATAGATATTAAATGTTAAGCAAAGCTTTTGGTATTGCAGGCGTAAGTTGTAAATGGGGATATTGAAACAGATGGAGGAAACAGCATGCGAATCTCGGAACTTCCAGAGATAGGCACGAAGTATGAGATAGAAAGCCCAAAAGGTGATAAAGTAGCGGTCATATTTTTGACGACCGGCGAGATAGAACTCTATGTCTTAGAATCCGATGCTGAGAAGCCTTCAGTTACAAGGCTGACCTCGGAAGAAGCTCGGCGTCTCGGAAGCGTTCTGACCGGAGCGTTACTCACAATAGAGCAAGAAGACATTGAGGTGTCATTTTCTGAAATCTCTGACCTCCGAATACACATCCATCTCTGTCCGGTAACAAAGAATGTAGTAGGAAAGAGCATTGAGGATTTGGCAATCAGGAAAAAAACCGGTGTCACGGTAGTTGCAATTTCGCGAAAGGGTCAGAGCATCGTCAGCCCGCCGCCGGAAACGGTCTTTGAAGAAGGGGACCTGATAGTGGCGGTAGGCAAGAGCGAGCAAATAAAGGCATGTCAGAGTGTGATTCTGGGACAGGGCTAAATGAACTTTCTACTGGATTTAGCTATTGTAACGGTCTCGTGCTTAGCCCTTGGGCTGGCATCGAAATATCTAAGGCAGGCCTCGATCCCGGCATACATAATCGCCGGAATAATACTCGGAAAGAGTGGTTTAGACTTAATCTCTTCTGAGGCGTCATACGAATTCATCTCGTGGCTGGGTAAGATTGGTGTAATCCTCCTGATGTTCTACATAGGACTGGAATTCAATTACAAAGGCATAAAAGAGCCCAGAAGGTTATTTGCAGGTTGTACGGACTTCGCAGTGAATTTCAGCGTTGGCTTTTTGCTGGGGCTTGTCATTGGCTTGAGCCTGCTAGAGGCTTTCATACTCGCATCGGCAGTATATATCAGCAGTTCCGCAATAGTCATTTCCTCGCTGATAGAGAACAAGCGGTTGATCTACCCGGAAGCAGAGACTGTCGTGTGGTTGATGGTCTTCGAGGACATAATACTGGCGATTTTGCTTGTTGTGCTGACTTCTGTTATGGCTGGCAGCCTCGCCATGATTCCCGTATCTGTAGCTGCGACTTTGCTACTCATTGTATTCATCTTAGCGCTCATCAGAAGACTGAGCAACTTCATCTCGCCTCTATTCGAGCGTGATGATGAAATACCCATACTGCTTATTTTCGCACTCATATTCGGATTTTCCGCACTCGCATATCTCATGGGTATTTTGCTGGATTGTCATATCTCGGAAGTGATAGTTGCATTTTTCTTAGGCTCTGCACTCTCGGGAGTCAAGTCCTTCAGGAAGCTCTTCGGAACCATCATTTCATTTAAGAACTTATTCCTCACCATCTTCTTCTTTTCTTTCGGTATGATGTTCGAATTGCAATTTGCGACATTGAACTCGGCAGATTTTGTCCTCGCACTCCTCGCACTCATATTTTTGTCTATCGTTGGGAAGTTCGTCAGTGGTGCAATTATAGGGAAGAGGCTGCATGGCTCGCTTGAAACGGGGTTGCGAGTCGGGGCATACACGACGCCACGGGGCGAGTTTTCTGTTGTGCTGATTATGATTGTAATGGAAATAGGCGTTCTCGAGCTATTACCTTCGATTGAGCTATTACTTTCGCTTGTCGTTGCTTACGTGATTATTCTTTC
>WSZT01000183.1 GCA_013139985.1 Candidatus Methanophagales archaeon
TTTCCCAGCAAATATCTCTGCGGCTTCATCTATATGCTCGATATTATACTCTGTTGCGTTTATGTGTATTCGGATTATCTGCTCAAGAAGCTCAGGGTGTTCTCTGATCAGTTCACCACTTGCTAATAGGCAACAACATGCATGGTCGGGCCACATATCTCCAGAAAGAACCACTATTTTTCCCGTTCCTGCCAATTCTATTAGCGTTGGTGAAGGGCTTGGAAGGAATACACCATTCACAGCCCTTGCATCTATCGCCGATATTGCATCTCCGGTTCCCACTGGAACAATTTCAAGGTCGTTCTCGGGGTCTATTCCATTATCTTTCAGCCATTTCCTGAGTAGGGTATCCTGAATGGAGCCTGGAGGGTAAGTAGCTATTTTCAGTCCTCTTAAGTCCTCTGGAGATGTATAGTTCGCTGCGAGTTCAGGCAAAAGAACAATAGCAGAGCCATTTATATTCACTGCTGCAACTATCTTCGCATCCAATCCTTTATCTATTGCAGAAATAGGAGGAGCGTTGCCAACGTATGCAACATCAAGTTCTCCAGCCATCATCGCGGTCATCTCTGGCGGACCGGATGGGAATTCTGTGTCAGTAACTTTTTCTATCCCGAATCTTTCCAGGTCTCTTTTCCACCAGCCCTTCTCCATCGCGGTCATCTCTGCAATGTGGTGTGTGGTTGGCTGGTAACCTATATGCAACTCTTTTATCTCTCTTGCTTCGCAGATCTGCGCTGTAGTACTTAAAACACATATTGCTGCTAATACTACTGCCAAAGCAATCAGAATTTTTATTGCTTTTGCTTTTTCCACGTTAATTACCTTCTAAATTTTTGTTTAAATATAGGGTTGAGTTTGGAATGAACATAGGACACTTTGAGATATCTCATTTATCCAATTATGTTTAATAGTATATAACATGTTTCAATTAACGATTTATCTGATGAAAGAAAAAAGTTTCCTTTGTGTGTGTTTTTGTTAAGCGAAATTCGCTTTTGCGTGCTCTTGTATTACAAATGATGCGAAAACGTTCAGAGTCGCCTTGCATACATCTCCCACGCAGCCGTTTCCTTATTCGCATCCAACTCACTAGGCGCCTCAAAATGGTCTAATTTCACGATTTTAAATTGTTTACTAAAAAGTGCGCTCAGTTCTTTCTCGGTAAAGAAATGGTGTGGCAGGACTCCATCTACACTGTCGGTATTTATCCTCGTGTTCGGTTCAATTTCCGTTCCCGTCAGATATTTTGGATGGTTTGTTGAAATGGCCACTAAGAACAGGAGTCCGCCTTTTCTTAATATCCTGTGTATTTCGGATATTGCCACTTTTATTTCCGCTCTCGTACCATGCTGAATGACATGGTTACAGATAACGGCATCAAAAAAACCATCTTCATAAGGTAGGGAAGTCATATTGCACGTTTCAAAGTCAACCGTAGGTAGTGCAGCCATCGCGAGTTCTACGGCTGCTTCGGACGAATCGCAGCCATAAATTTTGAATCCCTCTTCGAGCAGATATGCCGTATGCCTTCCTGTTCCGCATCCCAAATCAAGAACTGTTCTCACAAGCTCGTGTTTAAAGAAATTGACCGCTTCGATTACAGTTTCAGATGCTTCTTTTTGTAAAATTCCACGCTCTTTATATATACTGTTCCAATCGTTCATGGGTATAACAAAACCTCACAGATAGTAATACTTACCCTTCTCCTTCTGTTCCCGATCCTTAGCCGAGCCTATCTTGTTTATCCGAGGCCGAAGCGTGTTTTCATCCCGCCTGAAAGAGACACCCAAATCCTTCAAAAATATGTTCATACCCTCTCGCATACCAAAGCAACCCTTTATCTCGCCTCGCACACCCGGTACACCATCGAAAACCATCAACCTATCGCTTAACAGATCTATCAGATAGATGTCATGATCTACAATCAGCATAGATACACCCCTTCGCTCTGCATACCGTCTTATCGTTTTAATCAGCCGCACCTTCTGCTCCACATCAAGATGCGCAGACGGCTCATCCAGCATATATAACGAAGCGTCATGACACAGAGAAGCAGCAATTGCAACATCTTGCAGTTCGCCACCGCTAAGCTCTTTTATGTTCTTGCTCTCTAGCTCTGGGATTCCTAACGGCTCTAAAACCTCAACAATATCGGATTCACCCAATTTAAGCGAATATATGAACTCCTTTACTGTCATATCCAATTCGCCTTTTATGTACTGCGGCTTGTAAGAGACAGTAATATCAGCAGATATTTTACCGGTTGTCGGCTCCGTCTCACCCGCTAATACCTTCACGAACGTGCTTTTACCTATTGCGTTTCGCCCTACTATGCCCAATACCTCACCCTTATCTATACTGCCCGGTTTCGCATCCAGCACAAAGCCCGATTCGCCATAGCGCTTATCAAATCTGTCGTATTCCGCGGAGATCTCTCTATTCTTTAGTGCCTCCCGCGGTGGATGCGCACTAAATTCTATCGGCTTATCTCTTATCCGAACGTTCTCGGCATGCAGGAACCCACTCAAATATTCGTTTATTCCTCTACTCGTGCTCCGTGGCATTGTAACAACGCCATACCCGCCCGGTTCACCGTATATAAGATGCACATAATCTGCAAGCATATCGAGGATAGCGAGGTCGTGCTCCACCACAACCACCGCTTTATCCTTTAAAATATCCTTTATCCCTTTCGCCACTCGCACTCGTTGATAAATATCCAGATATGGCGTTATCTCATCAAAGAAGTAAAAATCAGCATCTCGTGATATACAGCCTATTATCGCAACTCGCTGCAACTCGCCACCACTTA
>WSZT01000085.1 GCA_013139985.1 Candidatus Methanophagales archaeon
AAGTTCTTAGCTTTTAACTTTTTTATCAGCCATAGAAGCATTTTTTAATACTCCCTAATTATCACAGGTTTATCAATAGTATTTATAAGATGTGCATTCTCAATATCTTTTAGAAGCCAGGGTGGAAGCGCGAAGAGCGAAAAATGCGTCTCTTCACTGTATGTGTTTGTTTCGATTTCCGCGATAACAGCCGCAATCTCAGTTTCAGTTAGTTGCAGTGGATCATAATGTTTGGATGCAATTGCAAATCCCCATTGACCGAAACTGGGAATATATTGCGTGTATAGCCGAACAATCGGAAATTGTGACTGCCGCAATGTGTTTGCAATTACCACGTATCCATCAGCGTCTAATGCCCAATCTGCCTGTGTTGCTTGCGTTGCCATTATACCCTCTTCGGCCAGCAAAGAATAAACATCATTATATAGCTCCAGCGAATAGAAAGTTGCGAGCAGATCATTATTAGGGTCTGGCAGGTCTAAAATAACAAGGTCGTACTTTTTACTGGCCCTTAGCGCTTCCCCAATGTATTTCCTCCCGTCCATCGCCACATACTTATATCTATGGTCTTTCCATGAATCATTATGTATGCTTACCAGATATTGCTTTGCGATTTCTATTACTTCCGGGTCTAAATCCACAAGTGTTATGTTCCCTATTTTATCATCCGGGAACCTAGTTAATACCTCTAAGACGCCGAGGTCTCCACCGCCGATGATGAGGACATCAAGTTTATGTGCTGCGTTATTCAGTAAAGTGACTGCGGCGGGTAATACCAGCGCCTCCGAGTATGGCTCGTCATCACTCTCTGAAATCTGCACTCGGCCATCCAGGAACAGAACACGTCCAAGAATGTCATGGTCTATTACTGTTATCGACTGGTATCTGCTCTGTGTTCGCTCAAGGATGACCTGTCCACGATATAAATCGCCTACTGTTGTATATTCCAACTGCTCTGCCTTGTAGTAGCCCATGGCAAAGAGCGAGAGAAAAAAAATGAGTGTGATTATAATTGCAGCAAGAAACACCCGATTATTTCGTGGGTGTTCGGTTTGTGTCGTTGCAGGAATTTCAGAACGCCGAGAGAAGATCATGAACAGTGCTACACTCACGGCACCTATGGTATTCAGAATTCCTCCGGTGTGGGCTGTCGTTATAGAGCCGAATAGCGGGATCATTATGAACCCGGCAGAAATCGCCCCGATTATTCCGCCCAGGGTATCTAAGAAATATGAATAGCCGGATACTTCACCGATTCTTCCTGTTTTTGTCTTTGATAATATGTTTATGGCTACCGGGAGTTCTCCACCCATCAACACAGCCGGGAGGAGCAAAATGCACGAACTATAAAATAGCAGGATATGCCATGAGGTGGGTGTTAGCTTGATAAATTCAAAAGCATATATTATTCCGTCTGTTAGCGTCCACGTATCGTAAAGTGCAAGTCGCCTCGTGACTGGTACGATAATAAGAGCAATAAGGGCAATGAGCATTTCTAATACGAATAGCAGAAGGAAAGGATTCTTCGTTCTATCCGAGAGTTTACCGATGGTGAGGCTTCCAATAGCGAGACCGCCCATTATCGAAGCTAAAACGATCGAGCCGGAATAAAAAGAAGAGCCGAGAAGTAATGTAAATTCCCTTAAGAGCACGACTTCATAGATCATCGCCGCTGCTCCCGTAGAGAGCAGAGTTATTGAGATGACAATGAATACGGCTGTGTGATGTCTATCTGCGGTCATAGCTTTATTTGTCGGATGATAATATCTAAGAAAAACTTTTTTAAATAATACCAAAGAATAATAAGATATATTGAATATAATAGGTCGTATTTGTATTTTATCCTTTTCTTTATTTACAAATAAGACAAGCTTGCACTTATCATCTCAGCGTGGGATATGACACATGGAGAACAGAGCGAATATGAGCTGAAATAGGAGTACCATATCAAAAGCAGAGAGCTATAAAGAAATTGGCGAGTTTTAGGACATAGATTACCTCGCCGATTATTGGGATAAATGCCAAAAGGAGAAGACATTAAAAGAGTGCTGGTAATAGGCTCTGAACCTATTATTATTGGTCAAACCTGCGAATTTGATTATTCGGGGACACAGGCGTGCAAAGCGCTAAAAGGGGAAGGCTATGTGTTGATTACGTAGTCGTTAAATTCGCCCTCTATAAAGCATTGCGCAAAGGTATGTCGGTTCATGCTGCCTTCGCATTACGAGAGGAGGGGCTTGACTAGGTCAACTGCAACCCAGAAATGGTATCCTCTGGTTACGACACTTACTTTATTTCGAGCCCCTAACTGTCGAGGACGTCTATATTGCCGCAGTAATTGACATATAGAGCTTGTCAGAGTACATACGGGAGATAGCGCATGCGTAATCCCACCGCGTAATAGTTCAAAAATCTGATCTGGCGCTAAAGCTGCACGAATGTCGACCTAATATAACGGACGACATCTATTCAGGATTATCATAATGGAAGTAATATAATATAACATAATTAATTAATTAATTAATTGAGTATTTTGAGTAGAATGGAAATTAGCCCCGATACGATAAAGGACGTTGAACGACTACAGAGATATGAGCGAATAGTCCAAAAACTCGTAAAAACCGAATCATTCTCGAAACCGGACATCTGGGCGTGTGGCGAGAGTAAAGGCTTAATTGGTAAGATAATAAATCTACTACTTACTGAGGGTTCAATTGTTGAACAGGGAAAAGGGATTTTTCAGTGGATGCCCTCTGCTATGGCGGCATATAAGAAAGAATGGATTACTTCTTTGCGCCCGACACACCAATTAAAGCGATTGAGGAAGCAAGAGCGCCCGCGTGAGAAACTTCTTTATGGTTATTCTAAGCCAACCACCGCCGAACTATTAGCTATCTTTCTGCGTTCTGGTATACCGGGAAAAAGCGCGATCGTGATAGCAAATGACCTCCTCACGCAATTTGGTGGTGTGAAAGGCATATTTGAAGCGGATAAAGCGAAACTCATGGATATAGTGGGTGTAGGGGTGGCGAAAGTAGCACAGATAAAAGCTGTTCAGGCATTGGCGGAAGAATATCTGAAAGAGAGTATGAAATCGGTGAGTAAAGTGAGGAACTCGAAAGAGGTATTTGATTACCTGTATCTAACGATGCGTGATTTGAAGATCGAGATATTCAAGGTTATCTTCTTAGATAGTGCGAATCATACAATTGACGATGAGAATCTCTTTGAAGGGACGTTAAACGCAAGTTCGGTGTACCCGCGCGAGATAGTGAAGAGTGCAGTCAATAAGAATGCCGCTTCGCTTATATTTGTACATAACCATCCTTCCGGCGATCCCACACCTTCTGGGAGCGACCGGGCGATAACGGAGGATCTGGTATATGCGTGCAATCTCGTGCA
>WSZT01000240.1 GCA_013139985.1 Candidatus Methanophagales archaeon
CAGAAAATGAAGGGCGCGGCGAAGAAAATTATCGTGCAGCATGTGCTTGGCGATGAAAAAGATAAGGCGGCAATAATGAAAAAGCTCGATAAGGCAGAGGAAGAGCTTACAAAGAGTGGACAAGGTGTCGTCAGCATAACCGATC
Source organism: Candidatus Methanophagales archaeon (assembly GCA_013139985.1). GTDB lineage: Archaea > Halobacteriota > Syntropharchaeia > Alkanophagales > Methanospirareceae > Methanophaga. The sequence goes on from WSZT01000240.1 coordinate 146, forward strand.
CAGAATCACGATTTAGGGAGAACAAGAAGGAACGTAAAGAGTTATCATACAATCCTCAGATAACGGTAGACCACGGTTCTGGGGTAGTTCTTGCTAATGGCGTTACTCAGGACTGCACCGACCATTACCAGTTGCAACCGCAGCTAGAAATGACGGGTGAGAACATAGATAGCTTGCCAGAATGGACAAGGGTGAGTATGGATAATGGCTACTTCAACGGTCCCAACCTGCGGTATTTGGAGAAGGAAGGGGTGGATGGCTATATTCCGGACAGCAAGCAGGCCCAGAAGATGAATGGAAAGAAGGTAAAAGACAGTCCTTATTCGAAGGACAAGTTTGTGTATGATGAAGAGAATGACCATTTTATATGCCCTAATGGCGAGATACTCACCAGAAAGGGGGAGTACGAGTATAAAGGTAAGCCACAATACTCATATTATGGTGCGAACTGTGGAGAATGCCCTTTCAAGGAGGAATGTGCCGGTAAAAGCAAAAAAAGAAAGATCACGAGCGATGACTACGAGGCAGAACGTAGGCGGATGGCAGGTAAAATGTGTTCCGAGGAAGGGAAAGGGGAATACAAGAAGCGTAAGGAGACTGTCGAATGGCCCTTCGGCAACATTAAGCAAAATATGAAGTTTCTGGAGTTTTATACAAGAGGGCTAGAAAACGTGCGGATAGAGCATAATCTTGTGTGCACTGCTCATAATCTGAGGGAGATGTGGGGTAAATTAGGTAGTACTATGGCTGCTTTATCTAATATTAAGGGTTTGGTAGCTAATTTTGCATTTAGGGTATCAAGTATTTAGGTTTTTATTCGTATTTCCTCTCGGAGTGTCATGAACTTTCGATTTTTGTTGATTTACTGACATTGCCTTTATGTATAATAAAATTCTATAATTTATTTGCGGGACAGCCTGTAAAAAGCTTAAAATTTACAGGAATACCTAGAACATAAGGCGTCTTAGACTTATTTATATAAACAAGGGAACGTTATACATATTGTCCGATTTCAATATTTACCAAGGGAATCAAAAATTTAAGAGGAGGGGTAAAAAGAAGAGATGGTGAAAAGTAAAAGAGTGGATAAAGACGAGGGTAGTAAGCGATGGCAGAAAGCGATAGTGGGCTTATTAATGGCCGCTATAATGATTGGTTCGGTGATTGCACTATTTTCATTATGATACTGCTGTGAAGCGCGAGTGCAACCGTTTTATGCTCCTAAATTGCTTGGGTTAGTAATGGCGTTGCAGAAACAAAAACCGTAAAGCTTAAAAGGTAAAAAGAAAGAGATGGAATATAGAGATAGAGGAGTGCAGAAATGGAAGAGATAAAAAAAGGTGGGCTTGTCGATGTCTTCGACTTGAAAAATGTGGATGTACACATAGGAGAGATAGTGGATGAGGGCGAGGGAGAGGAAGAATGGGAGCCAATGGGGCCCCATCCAATGCCGCGCATCGCAACGCTTCGAGACTGGGACTTTAAGCTATTGAATCGCTACAAACCGTTTTATGCGCCTATCTGCGACATGTGCTGCCTTTGCACATACGGGAAATGCGACCTCACTGGTAACAAAAAAGGTGCATGTGGAATAAGGATGGACGCGCAGCAAGGAAGGATTGTCCTTCTTGCTTGTTTGGTGGGTTGTAGTGCACATTGTGGCCATGGTAGGCATCTTTTACATGATATGATAAAGAAGTTCGGTCCGGACGTGCCGATAGATTTCGGACCCGAAGTGGATATAGAAGCGCCCCTAACAAGATTGGTATGTGGAATAAAACCGAAAACAATCGGCGATTACGATGAAGTATTCAGTTACGTCGAGGAACAGATAGTTCAATTAGCAGATGCGCTTCATACAGGGCAGGAGGGCTCGTACATGGACTTCGAGTCGAAAGCGTTACACATGGGTATGCTCGATTCACTGAACAAGGAAGCTGCGGATATTATTCAGATTGCGTGTTATGGAATGCCAACGAGCTTACCGGGCGGCGGACCTGACGTCCCTTTGGTTGATGTGGGTATAGGTACAATAGATACAAATAAACCCGTTATTATTGTTATAGGGCATAACGTACCGCCGGCTGCAGATATAGGCGTGTATTTAACGGAAAACGACCTGGAAGACAAAGTAGAACTCGGTGGAATCTGCTGTACGTCTATTGACACCACGCGAGTGTACACTAAAGCGAAGATAGTATCCGCACTTGGCCGGCAACTGCGTGTACTGCGGGCTGGCATTGCTGATGTTGTCGTAACAGACGAGCAGTGCATCCGTGCAGACGTATTAGAACTCTGCCAGCGTGTTCAGTCGCCTATGATCGCAACGAACGACAAGGCAATGCACGGGCTGGTGGATAGGACTGACGACGACCCGAATAAAATAGTGGAGGATCTGGTTAGCGGCCGGGTACCCGGAGTCATAATACTCGAGCCTGACCAGGTAGGCGAGGTTGCGGTGAGGACTGCGCTACAAATGGATAAGAAGAGAAGGTCGCTAAATTTTATACTCAGTGATGATGAGTTCAAATATTACGTTAACGATTGCATCCTATGCGGGGGCTGCACACTTGCATGTCCTAACGGTCTTCATATAGGCGAAGCGAATAAAAGTGCCGCTACGGGCAACATAAAGCCACTTGCCGACTTGTTCGACCTATGTGTCGGCTGCGGTAGATGTGAGCAGGTATGTAAGAAGCATATCCCGATAGTAGATGTGATGACAAAAGCGGCGTATCCACAGTTGAAAGCGGAGAAAGGGCGGATGCGAATAGGTAGGGGTCCGATATGGGACAGTGAGATAAGAGAAGTGGGTGCACCTCTTGTGCTTGGAACTATTCCCGGTATTATAGCTCCGATAGGCTGCGGCAATTATCCCAATGGTACGAAGGATGCGTGGCTAATAGTGAAAGAATTTGCAGAGCGGAATTATATCGTTACGCTGACGGGTTGCATGGCGATAGATTGTGCGCTCTGGAAAGATGAAGAAGGAAAAACGATATACGAGGCGCATCACGGTAGGTTCGATGCCGGAGGCGTGCTGAACATTGGTTCGTGCGTTTCCAATGCGCATATACACGGTGCCGCGATAAAAGTGGCAAGTATATTCGCAGGACGACCATTGAGGGGCAATTATGAAGAGATCGCAGATTATATTCTGAGCCGAGTGGGCGCATGTGGTGTCGCATGGGGCGCGATGTCACAGAAGGCGGCTTCTATCGCTACGGGCTTTAATAGGCTTGGAGTTCCCGCAGTTGTAGGACCGCATGGTGCGAAATACAGAAGGGCGTTTATGAGTCGCCCGGACATAAAGGAAGATTGGAAACTGATAGATGCTACGGATGGTTCGGAGGTTTATGTTGAGCCGGGTCCGCAAGACCTACTCGTGGCATGTGAAACGGTAGAGGAAGCGCTGCCGATGATGGCAAAGCTCTGCTTCCGGCCTTCGGATACCGACCGTGGACGGTCTATAAAACTGACACATTACATAGACCTCAACCAGAAGTATCTCAGCACATATCCGCCGGATTGGCACCTCTTCGTGAGGGCGGCAAGCGACCTACCAATTGCTACGCGGAACGAGCTACTGAAGAAGCTAGAGGACGAGCAAGAGTGGAAGATAGACTGGAAGAAGAAGAAGATAGTAGAAGGTCCGATTAGGGGATATAATCCCTCGTTTAACCCAACGAATTTAGAAAGGTTGATAAGGGGGAAAAAGTAGGTGGAAATGGGAGAAAGTAGGAGGTAAATAAAGAAAATGGAAGTAGCATTTGATGTGGCAAATGTCTCAGGACCTGAAATGGGTGGGATTGCACCGCCGGAAGTGATAGGGAGTTATATATCAAGTGCAAGGAAGCCCTTACTCGTGGTTGGCTCAGAGATGCTGCGTGACGATTTCTTTGTGGAAATAGCGATAGAAATAGGTAAAAAGGGGATACCTATAGCAGCAACGGGGCACAGTATAAGAGGTTTTGTAGAAAAAGAATACACCGAGAACGTACACTATTACAACTTGCATGAACTCACCAATTATTTACGCGACCCGAACTGGAAAGGTCTGGATGGCGAGGGGAATTACGATTTCGTGATCTTCTATGGCATCATCTATTATTACGCATCACAGATGCTTTCGTGTTTGAAGAATTTCGCAACTGAGCCTTTGGTACGTACGGTTTCTATTGACAGATATTACCATCCGAATGCGAGGATGAGTTTCACGAATATCATGCCGAGGATGGAAGAAGAGTATAAGGATATGCTGGATAAGTTGGTAGAAAGTATAAAGAGGTGATTGCCATGGTAAAAGAGAAAGGGAACATAACAGATTTAGAAGCAGAAGTGATATATAGTGGTCTGTGCTGCTACTGTGGCACTTGTGGTGCATTCTGTAAAGAATACATAACTTATGAGAATGAGATACCCGTGACGAAGAAGAAATGCTATGAGATACACGGTGCGTGCTATGATTTCTGTCCACGGACGTTCTTCGCACCTCTTGAAGTAGAACGGGCTGTGTTTGGCGAGATAAGAACCGATAACCTTTTGGGATACTACAAGGGGGACGTATTAACCGCAAGAGCGACTGATAAAGCGATAATAGAGAAGGCACAAGATGGCGGAGTTGTATCGGCATTACTGGTATTCTTGCTTGAACACGGAGAGATAGACGCCGCGGTGGTATCAAAGACATCTGAAGACTGGATAGCGGAACCGTTCGTAGCGACAAAAAAGGCGGACATAATAGCTGCTGCCGGGTCGAAATATACGCAGTGCCCTTCTGTATCTGGTGTTGGAGATGCTTTTGAACAGGGCTATAAAAATGTTGCTCTCGTCGGGTTGCCATGTCACATACAGGGTATGAGGAAGGTACAACTGTCAAAGGGATTTGATGTCGGTGCAGATAAGGTGAAGTTACTGATTGGGCTACTCTGTTCAGAAACTTTTGACATGCCTATGCTAAAAAATAAGCTGCTAGAGTTGGGCACGCAGATAGAAGATGTTGAAAAGTTCAACATAAAGAAGGGTAGTTTCATCGTTTATACAAAGGCGGGTAAAGAGCTAAAAACACCGATAAAAAATATGCGCGACTGCGTGCGTGAAGCGTGCGACTATTGCTACGATTTTGCTGCCGAGTTCGCTGATGTGTCTGTTGGTTCAATAGGCTCCGAATTTGGATGGTCAACTGTGATAACGAGAAGTGATGCAGGCAAGGAACTGGTGAAGCGAGCGGAAGAAGAAGGGGCAATAGAAATGAAGAAGCTTTCTGAATCGCAGCTAAAGGGTGTAAGGAAGCTTGCTTCGTATAAGAAGCAGGGTAACTTGAAGAATATTTACGAGAAGGCAGAACCCATCAGAATCCTGAATATGCGGGTGGATCCGGAGATGCTGGAGGCGTTCTTAGGCGGGGAGTGATCGATCACGGTTTGGTGAGGTTGAAAAGGAAATAAGAGGCGGAGAATTCTTAGGATATGCAGAGGCGGCTGATAGAAAACTTTAAATACTTGCAATTACAAGTAGACATTATCTCAAAAGTTAAATGCGCTGACCCAGTGTGAAGATGAAAAAGGAAGAGCTAGTACACCTGCATATGCTATTGGCACAGATAAAGCGGTATTGTGAAGAAAATAATTTGGGCTGTGATTTCACGGAGTATAACGAGCTGGACATCTCGCCTTTCCAGGTGCACAGGAGTAAGGAAGATCACAAACAGGCAATATTCATCCTTGTATCCAGACTTGCCTCGCTAGCGTCAAAGTGAGATATATTATTGCTTTCTCGACCTCCGATATACAAATACAAATATGGTACTGGAACCCAACATATACTCCTCATTTTCGAACCCCATTCAAAAAGCAATAGCGGAAAAAGGGTTTTCGAGTCCCACCGAACCACAAACCAGGGCTATCCCGTATATAACAGAGGGCAAGAACGTATTATTGATTGCGCCAACCGCGAGTGGCAAGACAGAAGCGGCACTTTTACCCGTCTTAGATGCGTTAATCCGAACAGAACGAGGTGCAGGAATAAAAGTCCTTTACATAACACCACTGAAAGCATTGAATAGGGACATGCTTGAACGATTACAATGGTGGTGTAAACGACTTGACCTGAGGTTAGGCGTGAGACATGGCGACACCTCGAATAGGGAAAGAGAGGCACAGGCAATGGCTCCACCTGATATTCTGATCACCACACCGGAAACGTTACAGGCGATAATACCGGGTAGGATTATGCGCCAGCACCTAGCAGTTGTCAAATGGGTAATCGTAGATGAAGTGCATGAACTCGCATGTGACAAGCGGGGCACTCAATTTGCTCTTGCACTGGAACGGCTTCGGTATCTTAAGAAAGCCGAGTTCCAGGTCATTGGATTATCCGCCACTATTGGTTCGCCAGATAGAGTGGCGAAATTCTTGGTCGGGACAGAACGGGAATGTGAGATAATCAGTGTCCCGATAGCCAGGTCAATAGCGGTGGAGGTTTTTTATCCACGAGCCGATTCGGACGATTATAAGCTGGCGGAAGAGCTGTATACATATCCCGAAGTCGCTGCTCGGTTACAGTTGATGAAGAAACTGGTCGAAGAGCATAAATCAACATTGATATTCACAAATACTCGCTCGATAACAGAGATCATCGGAAGCCGGTTCCGGGTTTGGGATTTGAACTTCCTCGTGGGTGTTCATCATGGCTCACTATCCAAGCCATCACGACTTAACGTAGAGAAAGGTATTAAAGACGGTAACCTGCAGGGTATTATCTGCACGAGTTCCTTAGAGCTGGGTATAGACATCGGTCGGCTGGATTTTGTTATTCAGTATAACTCACCGAGACAGGTGACGAGGCTGCTGCAGAGAATCGGCAGAAGCGGTCATAGAATAGGTGGCATTGCAAAAGGTGCGATAGTTGTTCAGGATTCGGACGATGCACTGGAATCGTTAGTGATCTGCCGCAAAGCCCTTATAGAAGATTTAGAGCCTGCTGGCATACCGGAGAAGCCGCTTGACGTTCTAGCACATCAAATAGCGGGATTGCTTTTGGCGCAAGGGCGATGGAGCTTTGAAGAAGCTTTGGCGCTGATAAGAAAGGCATATCCCTATAGGGACCTTGAGGAGCAGGAATTAGTCTCCGTCTTGAGCTATATGCATTCACGAATACCACGGCTTCTCTGGTTCTCTGCCGAAGAGAAAGTATTCATAAGACCAAAACAGATAAAGCCACTATATAATTATTATTTCGAGCATTTGTCCATGATTCCGGAAGTGAGGCAATTTCTGGTTATTGACGACGATGACAAACCCGTAGGCGTTTTGGACGAAGCCTTTGTTGCTGAATATGCCAAAGCAGGGAACAAGTTCATTGAAGGAGGTCGTGTATGGAAGATATTACACGTGTATGGCGATAGGATATACGTAAAGCACGAAGATGATCCGACTGGTGCTATCCCAAGCTGGGTAGGTGAGGAGATCCCGGTTCCGTATCCTGTTGCGAACGAGGTAGGCAAGATTCGTGGTGGTCTGGAAGAAGAGCTTGAAGCAGGTAAGGCGGTTGCAGAGATAGGTAAGGAGCTCGTACAGCGCTATTCTTGTAGCGAACAGACAATTACCCGCGCTTTAGATGAAGTAATAGAGCAAGAGAAAGGCGGTTATCCCGTGCCGACAGATAAGCTGTTAACGCTCGAACGGTGGAATGAATATATAATCTTACAATGTTCGTTCGGGCTGCTTGTAAATAGGACGTTAGCCATGATCCTTGCTACTGTTATATCAGACAAGATAGGTGCTCCCGTGGGCGTGCAGCAAGACCCTTACCGGATAATGCTGAGAACCGAATCCGAATTGGAGCCGGAAGAGGTTGAGGCGATTATCTTAGCGTTATCAACAGGAGCAATAGAAAAGCTCGCTATCGACTCATTAGTCCGAAGCAGGTTATTTAAGCACAGGTTCATACATGTGGCGAGACGATTCGGAGCTATAGCGAAGAAAGCGTCATTGAGTGATCTGGACCTGGATAACCTGATAAGGAGTTTTGAGGGCTCTGCGGTATTCGATGAAGCTATAAGAGAAGCTCAGGATAAGGATGTAGATATAAAACAGACTGTCAGATTGTTAAAACAGATAACCGCGGGCGAGCTAAAAATCAGTGTGCTAAAAGGCGATGACGTTAGCCCTGTTGCGGGAATCGTGGAGGTAATAAAAAGGGGCTATGAGCTGATCCCGCCCGATAGGATGCATAAAGTTATAATAAAGTATGTGAAAGCGAGGTTGCTTGACGAGTCGTTGACTTTTGTATGCACGAATTGCTGGCGGTATGTTGCGGTAATGCGGATACAGGATGTGGATGCTGTTCAATGTCCTGAATGCGAATCGATGCGTATAGGTGCGGTACAAGTGGATGAGGAGCTGGTCAAGCGCGAGATACGGAAAGTAAAGAGTAAAAAAGAGGGTAGGGTGGTTAAAGAAGCGATAAAATCGGCTGAGTTGGTTTCGAACTACGGTAAGGCGGCGTTAATTACACTGGCTGGTAAAGGGATAAAACCGGAAGATGCGCAGGGAATCCTAAAGGAAGAAGGGGCGGTAAATGAACACCTGATCGGGCTTATCATCGAATCGGAGAAGGAGGTTTTGAAACGCAGGTTTTATCGGCGTGGGAAAGATGCTAAATATCCAATTCATGCCTTTTTATAAAGAATAAACAGAATAATACAATCGCAAAGAGATTTATTCCGAAATCTGCATCACCGATACTAAAATAAAAACGGAAATCCAAAAATTGGATGAAATTAAAACCAAACGAATCTATTTGTAATGATAAGAACTGTAATGCAGACCAAATTAAAGCAAGAATGACACCAACTCTTTTCTTCTCGAATATCAAAATTGACGCAGTTATTCCTAATGCGGATACAAGAACTCCTAAATGAACATAATGTAGTTCGAAAAATACGAAGATATAATCGATAATAGCCATTATACTAAGTATTAACATTACCCAACTCAAAATTCTTAAAGAAAGCACATAATTTTTCATATAAACTACAAATCCTTTAAGTATTCGCTTTATTTTTTCATATAAAAACATTTTAGCCTCTTCATGCTCCGGGGTGCCCCCTTGGATTACGGAGTTTTTATTTATTAATCGCTCTTGATGTTCCTTTTTCTTCTTTTTGTATTCCCTACGAATATTTGCAAATCCGATAATTAATATGAAAATCGCAATGGTGACACTTATCACCCATCTAATATCCTTTTTGAGAAAGACGATGAGTTCACTTATAGACTCATTCATCTTTTCAATCCCAAGAGGCGATGTAGATGTTGGACTTTGCGTTGGTGTCTCAATTAGAGAGTGATTCAAAAGAGGATATGCCCGATCTGCTATGCCTATACCAAAGGACATATTTGGTAATGTCAGCATGACAGTTGGAAGTGTTTCAACAATGTTCACATCTACACGGTCATAGCTCACTCCGTCTTCTGCTTCAACCACATAAGTTCCCACAACTGCTTCAGAGGTCTCAATTGTTGCTGTGAACACACCTTCATCCGGTGTTGGCCATTCAACTTCTTCAATAGCCATGGGTAAATCCACATTGTCAGATCTTGAGGTTATCCTAATTTTTGTTCCCTGCTCTCTGTTCGTTTTGCCATTTATTTTAAGTAAGCTCCCTATTAGAACGTCTTCAATGTCTTCCAGGAGGATATATGGAGATTCAATTGTCACTCGTAGTACCTGTATGAGGTCATCGCTACCCGCTGCATCAATTGTTGCATCCCTAATTATGACTACAAGTTCGTTTTGCGTTTTATAGTTTGCTAAGGACTCATAGCCACCATATGCATTTAATATGCCTTTCTTCAAATCACCCGTGCCAATTCCATCATAAACACCATTCCTACCGGGACTTAATACTAATATCTCGTATTCGCCAAGATCCGCACACATATCCAGAGGAAAGATCTTTGAAAAACTATGGTTTTTTATGAGTACGGTCGATATATTGAAACCCGGTGTGACTCCCCCTGTTGCAGTTCCTGGCCCACCTTTTGGACTGATTGTGACGATACTCACGAAATCCGAGCCATAGCAAGTCCCCGAAACATGATAGTTATCGCCTTTTGCAGTTATATTAGCTAATTGTTCTACATCCAGGCTTGTTTTCGGTGGCACAAACGCCTCTGTCTCGTTTCCAACAATAAAAGAGGTCGATTGTGAAAGGTCATCGCCGCTCGTAGCATTAATTGTTTTGCTCGTTAATAAATCAAGAGCTTCTGGTTGTGTCTTAAAATCGAATATACCAGAGGTAATAAGATCTGCAATGCGATCTTCCTTCTTCTCCGATTCTACCATCGGTTTATCGTAGACAAAAAAACACCCATATCCATATTCCTGATCGAGTCCCGGACTCAACATCAATGCAATATATCGCCCCTCATCCGCATTTTTGTCAATATTAATTGCCTTCGAAAAGGTATAATCCGTTTTAGAAATGGGAACGCAATAGGCTGTAATCCCGTAGCCACCATCTGTTCCAACCCCATAACTCCCTTTTGGACCGACAATTACAATATCCACACAATCGGATCCTGGTGCAATGCCGGTTATCGAATAGGTACCATTCCGAGCAACGAAATTTGTTGATTGTTCTATTGATAGCGTTGGCTCAGTCAATATTACCTGGGTATTTCCGTTATCTAATATCCCTAAATCTTCTGGAATTATTTCCCCTATCTTTACTTCCACTGGGTTACCATCTCGATCTTTTGGACCATTTACGTACGCTTTTATTACAATAACCATTGTATCAACATCGAGTGTGATTTTCTTAGTGAATCTACCGTTTTCATCTATAGGTATATCAACTGCAGCCATTAGATTACCAATTGCGATATCAACGGTGTCTCCACCAGTAGCTGTGCCTTTGATAAGCAAATCAGACCCTATTACACTCGTATCAGGTAAAACAAAAGTCACTTCGTACCCTTTTGCATTCGCTATGACTACCGGCGAGAATATATAACATAAAATCACCGCGTAAAGCAGCAATATAAGTATTACATTTCTTTGCATTTCCTCTGCACGTTCAGTAATTAGACCTCTGACCTAATGCACATACATGTATGTAAAGCGAAACTAAAAATCTTAATGCTGATATGAACGCCCACAACAAGAAGACTGCCATGTTTCTTCTCTCATTTCTTTACATCAACACATAAACATATAAACATACAAAAAGATTATTTACACATGTAATATGTGACACTTTAACATAGTTTCAAAAAGGGGTTACTTTCTAATAAAAATTAGAAAAATGAAGGGATTAAAATTGAATTTTGAGAGCTAATGTTTAAAACTCCACCTTATAACCTCAATGTTTCAGATTCAAATCAAAGTAAAATTTTATATACCGTGAAAAAGATTGGTATTAATACCATGACAAAAGAAGGATATACACATATAATAGTACCTAAGGATTTACATGCATTTTTAAAGCGGGAATCGAATGCAAAGGGTATAAGTATATCACAGTATATCACCGAATGTTTATCGCTTATTCAATCAATTGGAGGGATTATATCAAATGATTCAAGTATTAATACTACGAAAAACTTTCAAGATTGCTTAAATTCCAAGGTTAAATGACAGGAGATAGTCCCGAGAGGATTCGAACCCCTGTCACAGGCTCCAAAGGCCGGTATGCTTGACCGCTACACCACGGGACTTCCCTCTTTACTTTACTTTACTTTACTTTATCCTTTGACTTTCACCATTAAAAAGCTATCTTCCATATCTAGCATTTCTGACTTCTGCCCACAGGATATTGAGCAAATACATGCATCTTGTATCCTGCATAACAAGATTTTCTTGTGTTAATCTTGTAAAATCTCGTATTTTTTTTAATCCTCATCACCAGTCCATTCCTGCATATACTTCGACCCCATCGCCCTCAGTTTCTCCTTATTTATATCCGCACCTATCGTATACTTACCAACAAAGTGATTGAACTCAGCATGCAACGACTGAAAAGCGGGACGTTCGACAGAGAATAACTCAGTTTCTGTCTGAAATTCATATTTCAACTCAAAATGCACTGCGGATCGCGTCAACCGCTTCAGCTCATCAAAATCCAGCGAGTGGTATACATGTAACGGCATATCCAGCACCTTTAGCCGCACAACTTTGTCCTGGGGATTGCATTCCAGGATACGGTGCCGTATAGCATTTTTTATCTCGTGCTCATCTAGACTACTGCACCGAATGGGCTCCAAATCCCGCATAGCTCTTGTTCTTAGCGCATGAAATATGACCTCTTTTTCATTATCTTCGCCCAACCGGACTTCCAGGAAGCCTTTAGCGCCATCCACCTCGCTGAAGCTGAATCGTTCCGTTGAGCCCGCGTAATATGCATCTGCCCTTACTCGCGTGCACTTGTGATAATGCCCCAATGCGACATAATCGAAATTCGTTAGGTCGTCAATAGTTATAGTCTGCTCGTTGAATTCGCCCATCATGAATGCCGGTAGCCCCGTACCAAGAACGCTTGCATGGAGCAGTGCGATATTAATCCCGTCACGCGCCCTCACTTTCTTCTTCTCACGCTCAATATCATCGCAATGAGGAACCGCATGTATCTTCAGGTCATCAATTTCAACGAGCTCGTATCCGTTTTCATAGATCACGTGCACGCCCGAGATATGCTCAAACAAGCTGAATACACTGCCCGTCTCCTTCAAACGAGGCGTTTCGTGATTGCCCGAAATCACTACAAATGGTATTCTGGCATCGCTTAATCTTAGTATCTGGCTAAGAACGAACGAGATAGCCCTATTCGTTGGTCGTACGGAATCGAACAGGTCGCCGGCGTGCAATACTGCATCAGGTCTATCATTCAGCGTATAATCTACAAATTGCTTGAATGCATTACAGGTGTCCACTTCTCTCTGGTTCAGCCCGGTCGCTTCGTCCATCTTCCTGTATGCTGAATAGCCTATGTGCGTGTCCGCGATGTGGAATATCCTTTTCATTGTATATATATAAAGTATACGTTCTACCTATAAACTTAATTTAGGACGCAGATTTACGCAGAAAACTATTTCCTCAAATTATCAAATAAAAGCCTTACGTTTAACTTCCGGTTATTTAAAATCCTGATTATCTGCGTTCATCTGCGTCCGATTATCAAAAATTATTCTTTCTTTCTTGAGAAACAGTTTGAATTTCTGCTCAAGTTCTGGCATTTTCCCTTGCAGCAGTTCGATCAGTTCCGCATCTTCCTCCTCTGTCATTCCACGGTTATATAAACAATGGATATAGCCGCCGACAATAGAGTCCAATACGCCAATAGTATAGCACAGTAATGTTTCAAGCTTTGGCTCTAGCCCTACCGCATCTAAAAAATGGGATTCCGATTCCGCTATCTCATCGAATCTCAAGAGCCAATCGCTGATCACTTCTTCTAATCTCTCTTTAGCTTCGTTTGGGAGTGTCATGGTTCTGGTTATATCTTCATTTGTATTGCTGAGACATATTTGTGCGTGAAGGCACATAAACTCAATAAACCAATTAATGAAAAACTAAAAAGCTTTTTATACTCTGAAACGTAGAACATGTAGGATGATAAAAAGTTGGTTAACGACGGTAAGTGTAGTTTTGATCTTTATCTTCT
>WSZT01000210.1 GCA_013139985.1 Candidatus Methanophagales archaeon
TCCACAGACGATTTACGGGCAACCGCTCTGGGCACATATCATATCGGTGATTCTATTTGTTGTACTCCGAAATTATTTCAAGGATTGATGATAGCGAGGGAAAATTATTTATACATCCTTGCGTTTATGAAATACAGGGAGGTGAAAAAGAGAAAAAATGGAAATAAAGGAGATAGAAAAACTGCTCATATTTGTGAATTCGGGCATGGACAGACCTTTCAGCCAGTATGCGAGCTATGTTGTTGCATTTACGGCGAAGAAAATCCATAATATCCCTGACGTTATGGTGTATTACGGACCACAGGGAGTAGAAATAGCGAAGAAAGGGAATCTGGCGAAATTGGCGTGCTCGGCCGAGGTGAAGGAACTCATTGCTGGACAGTTTAAGGATTTAAATCCAGAGGCCCTGCCAGACGACCTGGAACAGATGGCGAGGTTTGTAAAGGACTCTCTGGGCGTGAAAATCGGCTCGTGTGCGACATTCCACGTTGTTAGTGAATTCGCTACCTCAGTAGAAGACACAACAAATATCGAAGATTTTATAATGCCCGTGAAAATTCCGGATGCGGTGGAAGCGGCACTTACTGCGGACAAAATCATATATTTATAAATATTGTCTGTCTGCTACCATCCACCCTTCTCTCTTTTTTTTTTCGTTCGATAACTTTTTTGAGTAGTGACGAGACGGACACGAAAAGAATCGAAAAGTATTTAATGTGTACTGAATTGATTTAATGGCAGAAAGTTTAATAAATAGGAGAACGAAAGAGGTAAAGAAAATGGCTAAAGCGGAAGATAAAGATGGAAATGGAGTAGAGACCACTGTCGTTTTGATAGGACATGGGAGCAGATTGCCGTATAACGAAGAGGTGTTAGATGGACTGAGGGAGCGAATGGAGATGCGAGGTACATTTAAAGATGTGAAAGTAGCATTTATGCAATTGAACTCGCCGAGTATAGCAGACGTGTTAAGAACGCTGGCTAAGGACGGGGAGAAGAATATAGTGGCTCTGCCTGTTTTTTTGGCTGACGGTGCACATACCACGGAGGACATCCCGGAGACGCTGAAGATAGCCTTCGAGGGGGAATGGGCAGAGGTAGGACGTGATGTGAAACTAACTTACGCGAAGCCAATCGGAGTGGACGAGCGGATTGTGGATATTTTAGTGGACCGAGTAAAAGAAGCGGTGGAAGGGGAATGAGGTAATTATGAAGGCTAAAGGCTAAAGATAAATAGAATATGTTCGAACATTCCCAGTCAGCCGATAGTATCAGCAAGCATGGCAATGTCGGCAGTGTGATATGGGCGAATTTATACTGCAGGATGAGCGGAATAACATTCTGTAGATAAATCCCCCTATCACCCATTTTCTTCGCTATATCTATGAGAGCACGCTATTTTTTAAGATAGTATTCAATGGCTTTCTCCGAACAGCCGGACTCTTACAATAGATCTTGTATTTTACTATTTTATCGGGTCATCATCTGTTTGAACTCTTCGTAAACTGCCTTTACTTCATCTACCGAAGCTTCATCCTCCAAAGTGGAAAGGTCTCCAATAGGCTTATCCATTATAATAGTTTTTAAAACACGTCTCATTATCTTACCAGACCTTGTCTTGGGCAGTTTTTCCACAAAGTAAATCTCCTGTGGCGTAGCAATAGGTCCTATTTGCTTACGAATTTCCTTGATTATTTCTCGTTTCAGATTCTCTGCTGGTTTATAGCCTTGCTTTAATATTGCAAAGACGATGATATTCTCTCCTTTTATAGGGTCTGGCGTGCCAATGACAGCAGCCTCAGCAACAAATGGTGTCTCTACAACAGCACCTTCTACCTCTGCGGTACCCAATCGATGCCCAGCTACTTTTAGCACTTCATCTGTCCTTCCAAGCAACCAGAAGTAGCCATCTTCGTCCTTCATCGCATAATCGCCGGTATAAAACATACCTTTAAATTTAGACCAGTAGACCTCTTTGTACCTTTTTGGGTCTTTGTAAAGCCCAATCAACATACCAGGCCAGGGTTTTCGTATTACCAAATGCCCTTTTATACCCATGTCTACGGGATTGCCTTCCTCGTCTACTACCTCTGCGTCTATACCAGGTAAAGGCAGAGTTGCAGAACCCGGTTTAAGAGGCACGAGATCTATACCAGGTACGGGAGAAATCATTATCCCCCCTGTCTCGGTCTGCCACCAGGTATCTACTATCGGACATCTCTCGTCCCCTATATTCTTGTAATACCAGATCCATACTTCAGGATTAATAACCTCACCGACCGAGCCGAGGATTTTTAAACTGCTCAAATTATATTTCTTTATTCGCTCTTCTCCATAACGCATAAACATCCGGATTGCAGTTGGAGAGGTATAAAAGATTGTGACACCATACTTCTCGATGATCTCCCACCATCTATCAGGATTCGGAAAATCAGGTGCTCCTTCATACATAAGTACTGTTGCACCATGAAGTAAAGGCGCATAAACTATTGATGTATGTCCTGTCACCCAGCCTACATCTGCAGTGCACCAATAGACCGACTCATCAGATATGTCAAAGACCCATTTGTAGGTGGAATAAATGTAGGCCAAATAGCCCCCTGTTGAGTGGACGACTCCTTTAGGCTTTCCCGTGGTTCCAGACGTGTAGAGGATATACAATGGATGGGTAGAGTCCAATTGCTTTGGTTCTACATATTCATCGGCATCTTTTATTAAATCCTGGTATAGGTGGTCTCTACCCGCCACCATATTTATATCTTCTTCCGTCCGTTTTATCACAACTACATTCTCTATGGTCGGAGTAGTCTTCATGGCTTCGTCAACGATCGTTTTAAGCGGTACGTATTTCCCCCTTCTTCTTCCAACGTCCGCGCATATCAACACCTCTGCCGATGTGTCATTGATTCTATCTGCCAGTGCCTGGCTACTGTACCCTGAAAATACAACTGTATGGATAGCACCTATTCTTGCTGTGGCAAGCATGGCGATCGCAAGTTCAGGAATCATAGGTAAGTATAATACTACCCGATCACCTTTTTTCACGCCAAGATGCTCCAGCATGGATGCAAACCTGTTCACTTCTCGATAGAGTTGAAAATAACTGAAAGCTTTTGTATTTCCCGCTTCATCTTCCCAATATAAAGCCACTTTATTCTTATGCCAGGAATATAAATGTCTATCTACGCATAGGTAAGATGCA
>WSZT01000181.1 GCA_013139985.1 Candidatus Methanophagales archaeon
GATTAACACAGATTTAAAGTAGCGTATAGAATTGCTTTTTAATTTTTATTCGACCCGTAAAAACTTAATAATTTTTTAGGACAGTAGCATCTGTGTAAATCTGCGTCCTAAAAGAGATGTTGCGAACATGCTCAATAGATTGTGGAAAAATCACAAATCTCAAGCATCAAATTACAAACAAATTCGAATATCTAAATTCAAAACAAACCCTGCAAAAAGTCTGTTTTGAAGATTAGGATTTTGGTATTAGATATTGTTTGGCATTTGGGATTTGTAGTTTGGGATTTATGACTCCAGCGAATATTGAGCAGTTACAAACGGATATTATGGGAACTCGGGAGGCAGTGCAGCGAAGCTAGCTGCTGGTCTTGTGGGTGCGAGTCCCACCATTGCAATTCCCAGTTTGGCAATGTAGTTATATCCGACAGTCGTTGGGGTGACTCTGCGGCTGAAAGCACGGAAGGTCTGCGAACCAGTCCGGATGACCCTACGAATGACAAAGACCGTTCCTATAACCGAAAAGGGAAATGGAAAGGAGGTTTGTAGACTGGCAGATGAGGTCGCTAAGCAAAGAAGCTGGGATGATGATAAACCTTGGTGGAGCGAGGACCTCGGGATTAAGGAAAAGTTTAAATACATCCAGGTTTAAGTATGTAACAATCATGCCCGAAGTAATCGAATGCGTATATGAGGACGGAGTGCTTAAACCCTTCGAGAAGATAAATCTGAAAGAAAATACGAGAGTCCGGGTTATTCTTAAGGAATCAGTAGTTGAGAAAACCTTTGGCATTCTTAAAGTAAGCAAGGACGAAATAGAGGAAGCATTCAAGGAGTTGGAAGATGAATGGGGTTTTTGTTGATTCTAATGATTTGAAAAACGTTTATGAGTTGCTGGATACCTTTATCGAATTACCGAGCGATAAGGGAATTACAAGGAGTGCCGAAGATGTGATTGCCCGATATGGTTTACTACCTAACGATGCTTTGATAGCCGCTACGTGTACGCATCACGGAATAAGGAAGCTTGCTACCTTTAACGGCGATTTTAAGCAGGTTGATTTCGTTGAAATTATCAAATAAGGGCATTAATTTGACAAGGAACTTTTCTTAAAATTTAATATTTGTTTAGCTCCTTTTTATAACCACGAGATTACACAGATTTTCACGAGAAAAAGAATATCATCAATTGTTGCATCCCCTTATCCGGTGGACAAAAAAGATTTCCGCTTTTTTATCTAAAATTCCAAATCACAAAATCCAAATCTCAAACAATATCTAATATCAAAATTCTAATGACAAAAACACAATGGTTTTGGATTTTGAAATTATGATTTGGAATTTATTTGTGATTTGGTGCTTGGGTTTTGGGATTTTTTTTTGATGTCAAGACCGGAAATGGATTTTGTCTTGGTTTCTTCGATTGCAACAATTGATGAGATGGCCCCGTTTGTAGGAATTGTGTCCATGAAAAAGTAAATAATACCCATTATGTCTATTTAGTAAACATGCCAGCATATATTGCGACATACGAAAGAGGCGAGCTTGAAGAACGGATAGAGAAGCTTGAGGATATACTAAACGAGTGTAAACTATGTCCGAGAGGATGTGGCGTTAATCGAAACAGGGGCGAGAAGGGATATTGCAACGCGGATAAAAATTTGATGGTATCCGGCGTGCAGCCACATTTTGGAGAAGAGGATGTGTTAGTTGGAACTTATGGCTCGGGAACGATATTCTTTACTAACTGTAACCTTGGCTGCGTTTACTGCCAAAACTATGACATCAGCCACTTAGGATATGGACAGATGATGACGGAGGAAGAACTTGCGACTCACATGCTCAATCTGCAAAATAGCAGTTGTCATAACATAAATTTCGTCACTCCTACGCATTACACGCCGCAGATCGTGAAAGCGCTGAGAATAGCAATACAAAAGGGGCTTCAGATCCCTATCGTTTACAATTGTGGCGGATACGAGGCAAAAAGCACCATTGAGTTGCTAGATGGTATCGTCGATATATACATGCCAGACATAAAGTATGGCAATGTGGAAAGTGGCGAGAGATACTCCAATGCACCCGATTATTTCACGGTCTGTAAAGAAGCGGTAAAGGAGATGCACCGTCAAGTAGGCGATTTAAAAGTGGATGGAGTAGCGTGGCAAGGGTTACTGATACGGCATTTAGTGCTTCCAAACGGGTTAGCAGGCTCCGCAGAGGTTCTTAAGTTTATTGCTACCGAAATATCAACGGAATCCTATGTGAACATAATGCTGCAATATAGGCCTATGTATAAGGCGTACGAGTATAAGGAACTGAACAGAGGTATAAATATGAGCGAATACAGGGATGTAATAGAGATTGCAACTGAATTGGGCTTGCACAGGGGGTTTGAGCGGGTGTCATGTGTGTTCGGTTAACTATTTATGGCCCAGAAAACCAAAAGAAAAGAAAAGACCGACAAAAAGTATTTTATGGACACAGATTAACGCAGATTAACACAGATTTAAAGTAGCGTATTACTTTATAAATTTAATTTTTATTCGACCCGTAAAAACTTAATAATCTTTTCGGGACAGTAGCATCTGTGTAAATCTGTGAAATCCGTGTCTATGATAATTATCAAAATTGGTAAATTATTTACAGGAAGTTCCCTAAAGCTATCAGGCTTTTTTCTGATGATCAAAATCACTTCCGCTATCGCATTTTCAGGTATATACCGAGGCACCTTTATTCTTATCTCACGGTCTTTGGATACTCTTACTATTTGTTTGATTGCGTCCATAGTTTTATTATCCGCCTTTAATTTTTGCATTTCGCCTAATTTATGTAGGTATGCGCAATAACAAAAAAAGAAGCAGGCGCAGAAATAACGTTTGAGGTATTGCAATGACAGGAAAAGAAAAGGATGAAATAAGGTTTTTAGGCACTGCGGGTGC
>WSZT01000009.1 GCA_013139985.1 Candidatus Methanophagales archaeon
AGATCACGAGCGATGACTACGAGGCAGAACGTAGGCGGATGGCAGGTAAAATGTGTTCCGAGAAAGGGAAAGAGGAATACAAGAAGCGTAAGGAGACTGTTGAATGGCCCTTCGGCAACATTAAGCATAATATGAAGTTTCGGGAGTTTCATACAAGAGGGCTAGAAAATGTGCAGATAGAGCATAATCTTGTATGCACTGCCCATAATCTGAGGGTGATGTGGGGTAAATTAGGTAGTAGTGTGGCTGCTTTATCTGATATTAAGGGTTTGGTAGCTAATTTTGCATTTAGGGTATCAAGTATTTAGGTTTTTATTCATATTTCCTCTCGGAGTGTCATGAACTTTCGATTTATGTTAATTTACTGTCATTGTCTTTATGTACAATAAAATTCTATAAATGATTTGTGGGACAGCCTGTAAAAAGAGAAAACTGAGGGAGTATAATCGCACCACCAACACCCGTGTTTGTTCCTATTCCCCCTTATTCATTCTCGCCACCGTGGCAATTTTGGCATCATTTCATCAGCCATTTTCTCTGCTTCCGCTATCGTTTTACCCATAAATTGCATCGCTGCGTTTATACTGCCTTCCCTTACCTGCTCTTTACTTGCCAATTCGCCACTTTGTTGATCCTGACAATGGATGCAATACATATCGTCAAATTTAGAGGTCGTCTTTTCATCAATTGGCATCCCGCAACTTTCACATTGGTTCATGTTTTTTTTTCACCTCATTTCATATCCATGTCAATCAACCAATAAAGAGATTTGCAAGATATCTCTTACTTCATCTTATTATACCAATACCTCTTCTCTCCAAGGAATTTCTCAATCCCCTGTTTCTTAATCTTCTGGAGATTCTTCAGATGCGCATCCCCGTGGCAGGGCTTCAAGAAGTCCAGCTTTTCGCAGGTCTCAAATTCGTTGCATTCCCAACAGCCTTCGATACCTTTTTTCTGGCTGCATTTTCGTATCTTACAGAACGGCGGACCACCGCCATCCCGACATACTTTATTGCACCGGAATTTTACTAACGCACCCAACACCTCATAGCACTGCCCGTAGTTTTCAAATACCTTGAAGAATGAAATGTCTGACAAAGATTCTGCGGTCTTATCGAACTTTGACTGCCTCAATTCTTTTCTGAGGTCTCTTGCTAAATCCGCAATCTTTCCCTTGTGGGCAAAACAATCGCCGCAGTAAAGACCACAATATGCAATTAGGTTCCTATCTGCTTCATTATCGCTCATCACTTCACCAATTATTTTTGTATCGTATATATATTTTAAAAGGCGATGTTCTGAATTTCAAACTCTAAAATCGTTTTACCTTCTATAGTTATCACATAGCCAACACAATTTCCTTTTTTATGAAGTTTTCTACTAGAGCTTCCTTGAGGGGTGTTGTAAGCATCTACTACTTTTATTTTCATATTCTCAAAAAATATTTCTTCACCAGGTTCACCTACTCTTATATCTTTACCTAATTTTTTAATGCAGCGTTTGGGAGCTATTACTAAAGTATTTTTATGCTTTAGTCGGCACTGTCATAAAAACTAGTGATTTATCAACGCGGAGATCGCCGAGGGCGCAGAGTTCAAGAGCGTTCCAATCCACGCTTGGTTTTTCTAATGTCTCTGCGTTCTCTGCGGTAAATGATCTGTGACAATGTCAAGTTAATACAGGCCATAGTACAAGAGGCGGATTTACACGGATTTAATTTAATCTGTGTTAATCAGCGTTAATCTGAGTCAATAATTTATTTTCTTGGAACTACAAATACCTGTTTACCGTATCGAGTTTCATTTTCTTTTCGAAACCCGTTTTTGGGGTCTTCCGACCGAAACAAATCCCGAGTGCCTCGTGCAATGCAACCTGATCAAGATTTACTGTATTTTGTTTTATCGCTTCCGAGATGTCCATATATTCTACAACACCATTTCTTACACCTGTAACAGTAGCACCGGTAACATTTTGCATCAATAATATAACCGCTCCTGCACCGCATTCTTTACCGAAATTAGCATCATAAGCGGACGAATCGCCGCACCGTACCAGGTGTGTTGGTCGGATCACCCGGATTTCGGGTATCTCATATTGACCCTGAACATACATGTGCACCTGCTCCATGAATTGTTTCATCTTCTCATCATTTTTCATTCGTTTCTTTAGTTCCGCTTCTATTGTCTTTCCAGAACCCGCAAGAGGATAGTGCCCAAATGCATCGGAACCTCTTGTCTTATCTATTAAAAATCCGCGCTCGTCAACGTCATCTTCAGGCTTATTACCTTTTAGTGCTTCTGAAACGACAATCAAATAACTGCCGGCTTTTACGTCTGAGTTTTTTATTCGCTCGGTATATTTAGCAAACATATGTTCGTAAATAATATCGAAATCCGGGGCAACTTCCGGTATAATTATACAGTCTGCATCGGCTGCAATACCGCCTCTAAAAGCGGCATGCCCTGCATATCTGCCGAAGACTTCTAAAATCATTATCCTGTTATGGCTTCTTGCAGTGGTTCTGAGATTTGCAGCCATTTTTGAGATGGCGTTAATTGCGGAGTCGCCACCAACGCTATATGACTGAAGATCAAAATCCATTGTTTTGGGAACATGGTTTATTGCAATGCCATTATTTAGTAAATCCAGAGCAACAGAGCCGGTGTCGTCTCCGCCACTTACTACTAATGCGTCAATAGAATGTTTATCAAGTCCTTGCTTAATCCGATCATATTTAGTTTCATCATCTAATTTTGAGATTTTCACTCGAGAATGCCCTGCTTCAGATCCTGCTATATTTGAATGAAACAAACCCATGCGAATATAATCTAGACTGATTAGATCATCTGTTTCAAAATCAATTAGATTGTAGAGCCCGGCATAGCCATTAGGTATAACAACATTTTCCAGGCCATAATAATTTGCCATTGAACTCACTCCTTTGATAACTGCATTTAATCCGCCGCAATCACCTCCACTTGTGATTATCCCTATCTTCTTTATTTCGTTCATACTACTCAGCATCTTGTTAGAAGTTAATAAAGTTATAAAGGAAACAGTGTAATCATGATTCCATTCATCTAAAATCCTCTAAAAACTTCCTTTCAAAAAAGAAAAGACAAAGAACAGATGTCCATCTTTGGCAGTTGCTCGCGCAGCCCAAGCACATACTCGATCTCGCCAATGTGCCCGCTGTGTGATGATATGAACAGAGGCACTGCGATTGTCTTTGTAACGCCCGCTTCATCGAGCTTGTCCACTGCAATGTTTATCGTCTCGTTCGGCACGAACTCTAAGAAGCCGAAAACAGTTAGGATTTTTGAAAAACTGTCCCTGTGCCTCTAACATGTGCCCGACGGATATATTAAATAGGCGGATAGTATTTGTCTGCCAGTTGGCTTACTTGACGGATGGAGTTCCAAGTCATTATACGTCTGAACAGCCATCAATTCCATCTTACAGCTTGCATCTTGTATTTTCAGCCGTAGCCATGTAGTGTTTATATACCCCTAACCCCCTTCTATTATAAACGCTTGTTTCCCTGTAGTAGTAATAGGCAATGAGATAAGCGCTATAAAAACAAATAGGAGGTGATAAGAAAATGTTAGAAGAACTACAAGTAGCTTTTGCAAAAGTTGCCTTTTTCGATACATTAATTGCGATAGTTGGAGCGATAATACTTCTGATAATTGGATTGATTCTAGGGCGTGTACTCGGGAAAGTCGTGCGATTAGTGCTTGATAAAATTGGCATTGACACTATGGTGAGCAAAGCAGGAGTGGGTGATAGTATCGAGAAAACGGGATGGAGTATTTCGAAAATTTTTGATGTCGTGATTAGATGGTTTATATACATCATCTTCATCATGGCAGCCGTAAACGTGTTGAACATACCATATTTGTCCGACTTCATGACTGCGCTTGCGCTATACTTCCCGCGTCTGATCATAGCAGCCATAATACTGGTAGTGGGAATGATACTGATTAGAATCGCCATGAAGTGGATAGATGAAACACTAGGAACCCATAAGATTCTTCTCGCTGATATAATAGCACCGGTGCTTAAGGTGATCATGGTAGTAGTAGTGCTTGTATTAGCGATGGAGCAGTTACTCATCAACATGCAAATCATATACACGTTCCTCGTTCCGTTAGCATGGGGTATTGGAATAGGCGTTGGAGTCGCTATAGGTATCTCAGTGGGCTGGGGCGGCAGAGAGACCGTTGGCGAGTATATGCACGAAAAGCTAGAAGAAGAAAAGAAGGAAAAATAGATATAAGTTATAATCGCAAAAAATATGGCTGAGGACGTGTCATTCTTATTTATGACCTCTCTCAGCTACTTTTTTACCTCTCACCACATTTGAAATTCAAGGAACTACTATTATGCCCGAGCATAATCCCTTACCCACCAATTCTTCTTTAAAATCGGTTAAATCACTGTCGTTCGTTACTATCGGGGCTCCGGTCTTCTTTGAGTATGTTAATAACGCCATATCTATATCAGAGGGATAAGGCACTCTCGTCCTCTTCTTCCTCTTGTGTTCCTCCATTTTCTGCGTTCCGTTAAGCGACAGATAAAAATCCTTCACCTCTCTCATCTCTCGTTCGTCCGGGTGATAATCAATTACTTTAAACCATGCCTTATTTTGTAGACGTTTAATCTTTTCCTCCGTCTTCCGTGCTAATCTTAGCCGAATCCTACTGGATATTTTCACTCTTTCGGGAAGTCCGATCAAGCTTTTTGTTTGGGGGTCATCACAAAATTCGTCAACTATTTTCGCTATGCCCTTATCAAAGATCTCATCTATCACCCCCGAGATCGTTTCAATTTCAAAACCGTCAGTTACAAACTGTTCTGTAAGTGTTTGGATCCTGTTCGTAAAACCCATAACTCTAATAATTACTCTCCTTCCTTTAATTTTCTCTTCGTGCATAAAGCAATAATAAATTATCAAATTAGTATCATATATGACTCTTTTTTGTGCTTCCGATCCCGAACCCATTTGTTATTCCTCAATAAGAGCGGACAAATCTATGTCGTCATCGAACAACGCAGGTAAGACATTATATTCCACACATGCCTTTTGGGCCAGTTCAAAATCTTCTTTTATATCGTTCAAGCAGAAATACCCTAATACCTTCTGATTACCTCGTGTAAGCTCTTTTAATGTCATGATTTTCTTAAGGTATCCTTTAATGATGGCTAATAAGTTATCCTTTTGAATATCGTCCAAATTTTCCCGCTTTAACACCAGCAGGCAATAATCTATCGAACCGCGTATGAAAAGCGAATTACCATTTGATTCAAATTGAGAGAACTCATTCAATAAGAGCTCAATCTCTGAGAGTAGCTGCTTTTTTATTTGCTCGTGTTCCTTGCGTGGTTTCGAGTTCATATACCAATTATCTCTTAACGTTAGCAGAGGGAGGGAAATATATGTTTCTAAAATATGGTCAAATGATCTTCGTACTTCTACTGGTAGCGACCTAATATAATTCTCAACCTGTTTTATTCCATCCTCTGTAATTTCAAAGACCCAGCCATTTTCAAAGGATACCTTTATATAGCCCTGTTCTCCAAGAGCTATAGCATCCTGTTTTATGCATGAACAGCAAGGCCCGTAATAGTCGTCAACAAAGATATACTCAATTGGTGCTTTGCCATCCACTTTTGCAAGGTACAAATACTTCTGAAGCTCAAAACTGTTACAAATACGTTTTAGTCGATATAACGCATATAAAATAGACCAGAATTTTGGTAATCCTTCCTCCGCCACTTTTCACCTCGCCCGCCTAATTGATCTCATGGCTACATCCTGCTTTAAAGTAGTAGTATATATATAGGTTATTTAATATTTTCTATTTTTTTTTTGGTATTTCTTTACGCCTTCCTTATAGAGATCATTGCCATAAATATCATTTATTACGATAACCGGAAAATTTGTGACTACTAATTGGCGAATAGCTTCGGTACCAAGGTCCTCGTAAGCAATGATCCTGACTTTTTCTATTGCTCTTGCTAATAGCGCTCCTACACCGCCAGTAGCGCCAAAATAAACACATTTGTAGCTTTTCATTGCCTCGATAACTTCCGGACTGCGGTTACCTTTACCGATCATCCCTTTTAAGCCTTTCGCCATCAATGCCGGCGAATAGACATCCATCCGACCACTTGTGGTAGGACCAGCCGAGCCAATGATTTGACCGGGTTTTGCAGGTGCAGGACCGACATAGTAAATTATCTGCCCTTCTATATCAAAAGGAAGTTCCTTATCTTCTTCTATAAGAGCTACTAATCTCTTATGTGCTGCGTCTCGGGCAGTATAAATAACGCCATTGATAAATACGCTGTCGCCGATATGCAACTGCTCGAGGTCCTCTTCAGTTAACGGCGTAGTAAGCTCAACTTCCATATTAAATTAAATTAAAATTAAATCGTCACCTCCTTATGTCTGGCAGCATGACAATTTATATTTATTGCTACCGGTAAACTGGCGATATGACAGGGCTGCATTTCAATGTGAACGGAAAGAGCAGTAGTACTACCGCCAAGTCCTGCGGGACCAATACCAAGGTAATTAATTTCTTCCAGCAGCTCATCTTCCAGAGCTGCCAATTCAGTATCCGTGTTCTGACTTCCAAAAGGACGTAATAACGCTTTTTTAGCCAGTAGAGCTACTCTTTCAAAAGTTCCGCCTATGCCCACTCCCACTACAATTGGCGGACAGGGATTGGCACCTGCGCTTTTTACTGTTTCGATAACGAATTTCTTCACGCCTTCTATTCCTTCCGAAGGGCTAAGCATTTTAATTGCACTCATATTCTCGCTGCCACCGCCCTTCGGGCAAAATATAATTTTTAGTTTATTGCCCGGGACAATATCGGTGTAAATCATAGCAGGAGTGTTATCGCCGGTATTCTTCCGTGTAAAAGGATGACAAATGGATTTCCTGAGATAACCTTCTTTATAACCTCTTCGCACTCCTTCTTCTATTGCAGCATACAAATTTAAATTACCGCCTGTTAGTTCTAGTTCCTCTCCTAGTTCCAAAAAAACTATTGCTGTGCCGCAATCCTGGCATATAGGGACTTTTTCTTCTGCTGCAATCCGAGCATTCTCTAATATTTGTGCCAGTACGATACGGCCTAAAGGCGATTTCTCCTCAGATCGTGCCTTCCTTAAAGAGTTCAGCACATCTTCGGGCAGGGAAAAATTCGTCTCTTGACAAAGCTGAGCCACTACCTCTATCACCTCGGAATAATGTATTTGTCTCATTTTAGTTTAGCCGCTCCTGCCTTATTCAATAAGAAGGGATGAGTTTTTCCTTCATTAATAGTGAAGTTGACTTCTGGGCATTACTAATTATAGATTCTGCTTTATGATACAACTCGTTGGAACTAATGTTCAATCTCGCGACGCCATCTTTTTGAGCTTGTAAGCCAACAGCCACTGCTTCCTCTACAAAAGCTTCTGACTCTCCCATTGTAGGTATGATATAGTCCTCATTAATACCGCGTTTCTGTGCAAACAGTGCCAGAGCATTGGCTGCTGCTATACACATCTCGTCTGTTATGGTTTTAGCGCGTACATCTAAAGCACCGCGGAAAATGCCGGGAAATCCTATTGAATTATTTACTTGATTTGCAAAATCCGAACGTCCGGTAGCAACTATTTCCGCGCCTGCTTCTTTTGCCTCCTGAGGCCAAATCTCCGGTACGGGATTTGCGCAAGCGAAAACGATCGCTGCTTCGTTCATTGTATTTATCCAATCGGGTTTAATAACTCCTGGGCCTGGCTTAGAGAGTGCAAGACAGACATCAACATCTTTTAAAGCTATATCCATTCCTCCTGTTATTCCTTCCGGATTAGTAATCTGGCACAATCGCCATTTATCGCGATAATCATCTTTTCGCTCTTCGATGTCCTTTCGTCCAGGATGAAGTATTCCTTTACTATCTGCAACGATACAATTACGTGGTTTAACACCAACGGAGAAGAGCACACGAGAAATAGCAACATTTGCTGCTCCGGCACCGATAAATGCGATTCTTGCATCTTCCAGCTTTTTGCCTACTATTTTTAGCGCGTTTGTTAAGCCGGTCAAAGTGACTGCTGCTGTTCCCTGCTGATCGTCATGCCAGACGGGAATTTCCATCTCTTCTCTTAAAGTATCGAGAATTTGAAAACACTTGGGATTTGCTATGTCTTCCAGATTGATACCGCCAAAAGAAGGCTGCAGCCACTTAACCGCCTGAATAATCTCTTCTGTTTTTTTCGTGTCAAGACAAATGGGTATCGCATCTACACCACCCAAATATTTGAACAAAAGTGCTTTTCCTTCCATCACTGGTAATCCCGCTTCCGGACCTATGTCACCCAAGCCTAAAACGCGGGTGCCGTCTGAGATGACCGCCACGGTATTCCATTTATTTGTCAGCTCATACGCTTTCTCTTTTTCTTTCTCTATTATTTTGCAAGGTCCCGCAACACCGGGTGTATAGTAAACAGCGAAGTCATCTAAGCTGTGAATAGAACATTTAGACATTATTTGTATTTTGCCTGCGTAAGACGAATGCTGCCTTACTGCTTCCATTTGCAGTTTCTCCGTCTTTTTCAATCCTTCCTCTTCTATTAATTCTGAATTGTTCTTCTTTACTTCATTTTCCATCGTTTATACTTTCCTGCTACTCTAGCAGATATAACTACGAGCTCATGCATTATAAAATAAATCTTGAACGGTCGACAAAATTTTTGCTTGATTTCTATTCAAGTTGTGCCGATATAATTTACGGTTTAAGATTTGCTTTTACTTCCCTTACCACCTTTTTAGTTTCATCCAATGCAGAATCTTTTATGTATCCATCAAGTACTGGTACTTCAATCTCCATTTCTATGCCGGCCAATCCGGATATTAATGAAAGCCACGCATAGGGCAAGATCTTTTCATTGTAACCCGAAGCAATCAAATCTATCTCCTTTCCATGACATATTTCTGCCATCTCTCTTACCTCCTCTCCTATCATCCTGAACCCTTTTATTGGCAACCCTAACTGAGTGAGCTGGTCATTTAGATATGGGTCAGAGACGCCATTTCGCACGATAATCTGCGGCTCAAATTCTTTTGCCTGCGGTTGAACAATCTCCTCAAAAACTAATTTGTAGGACTCGTAGCCAGCATCCACGGGCATAGGAACATTTACTGTGTATCCTTTCCCCGCCCCTTCTCCGATTTGATTAGCAAAGCCTGTCCCAGGGTATATTGTTCTTGGGTCCTGATGTAGATCAATGAACATTACTCTTGGATCCTGGTAAAAGTATTCGGAAGTTCCATTCCCGGCATGAGCATCTGTATCTAAAATCAAGATTCGCTTTAGACCGTATTCCTGCATCAGATATTTTGCGGTATATGCGACATCGTTATAAAGGCAAAACCCTTCACCAAAAGCGGGTTTAGCGTGATGCAGTCCTCCTCCTATTGAGACGGCCTTTTCAAATTCGCCGCTTTCTACCAGATCCACTGCTCTTTTCGCCTGTCCAATGATAAGTCTGGCCGCTTCTTCTACCTTCCCTGGCTTTCCAACAGGTCTGTTGTCAGCACTATGGAACAGGTAAAATCGCCCATCATAGTCTAAGCCCAAATTTGCAGCTTTGTAGTAATCCCTTGTAAAGTCTATATACTCCTTCCCGCAGATAAAAAGCAGGTCTTCATCCTTCACCTTTTCTGTACCAAAGATTTGATAAATCTCATCGCTTATGTTTTCCGTCAAGAAACGATGAAACATTAAATACCGCTCTCCCCTAATCGGATGCCCTGCACCAAAATCATATTCCTTCAAGTCATCCGTATACAAAATCGCTAATTTTGAGGGCATGTTTTTTTTCTCTTCTAACTGAGATAAATAACTATTTATATTACTGTTCTTTTTTTATTTCGGGTAATGAACATGCGCTCAGACATATTAAAGCAGGACATCGAGACCATACCACACCGCACATAATTGATTTCCGCGGGACTAAAGAA
>WSZT01000046.1 GCA_013139985.1 Candidatus Methanophagales archaeon
CAGAATTAATGTCCCGGTCAAGAACATAGGGAACAAGGATGCGGAAGCAGTAAAAGCCATATTAAAAACGAAATCATACTTCACAGGGACAAAAACAGATTATCTCGGTGATATAGAACAGAGCTCGGAAAAGATAGCCACCTTTGAGCTTGAAGCAGACCGTGACACAATCGCAGATAACTACGAGACAGATATAAAGATCATGTGGTTAGATGGAGATGAACGATTAGAGACAACCAAATCCTTTGCGCTGGTTGTGGTATCAGGAGAAGGCTCGAATACCGGAATCATTGCTATTGCAGCAGTTGCAGTTATTCTGATTGTTGTCATAATAGGTGTTTTCAGCTATTTCAAGAGTAAGAAAAGAAGGGGCGAATGAGTCATAGTCATAGAGTCCTAACGCGCTGGGCAGAAATTTCAAAGTTCTTAATGTTGATATTGGAGAGGGGGAAGCGAGGATGATCGAAGAGGTACTCAGTTTCTATGCTAATGTCTCAAAGAAGTTGTATCCATTTATAATAGTTTTGGCGATCGTCATTGCAGTGGTTGCGCTGCAACAGGCAACGAAAACCGAGATCAGTACGGACTATCGCGGATTCTTCTATCCGCACACACCGGGAGTTACCGAGGCGCGAATAGTCGAAAGTGGTTTCATGGGCACTGACTCAGTGGATATCCTTATTGAGGCGGACCGCGTCTTAGCCCGCGATGTTTTAGAGGAAGATGTACTGGCGATGACAGCGGAGATAGTAGATGCCGTCTCGATAGTACCGGGCGTTTTCCGGGTTTCTAGCGTCTTGGATCTCGGGAAATCGAGAGATGAGATCATGGGCAAATCCGCCGCGGAAATCGGCGAATACGTGAGCAGGGAGCGTCAGTACTCCGTTGTCTCTGTTGCATTGGATTCTGCCGAGGTGCCGGACCAGGCCCAAATGATGGAGACGTTTCAGAAGACGGTGGCAAAGGTGGACAAAGCCAAGGGTACGGAAGTAACCGTCAGCGGATTCCTAGCCATGGGCTATGCCTGGGAACAAGCGATAAAGAGTGGTTTTAGTAAATCTATACTCTTCAGTGCATTAACCATCACAATAGTTCTTTTCTTCATTTTCCGGAATCCAGTAACTGCTATTTTTACTATGATCCCTATCTTCGTCGCTGTCCTGGCTGCCTTTGGAACCATGCACTTCATAAATATTCCTTTGAACTTCTTGACTGTCACTTTCGGCGCCATCACCCTGGGCCTGGGAGTGGATTACAGCATCCATCTCGTTCAGAGATACCATGAAGAGCGGGAGAAGGGAAAAGAAAACGCATTGAACATTGCATTTGCTAAGATCGGTAAGAATACGATATTTACAAGCCTAACAACGATGGCCGCCTTCTCCACCTTTGCTATTGGAGGACTGAGGATGGTGGTGGAGTACGGTGTGATGTCCCTTATCGCGATATCATTCTCTGCCATCTCAGTGCTATTATTTTTGCCATCGTTCATTGTTCTCGAATCCAAAATAGGAGTAAAGCCGCTGGATCTATCTAAAATATCAAACGCTCTCGGACTAAGAGGCTTCATACCCAATATGATGACAAGGCTTACAGAATTTTCTGTGAAGAAACCGATTGCCGTTATCTTTTTCTTTGGTGTGGGTCTCGTGCTGGTCTTCTACGGTATGACACAGATAGAGACCCGGACAGAGGATGACATGTGGTTTCCGCAGGAGAACCCTGCTATAATAGCGAATAATATCATAGAGGATGAGTTTGCAAGGTACAGTTACGCCACGATTCTGGTTCTGGCTGACGATGTCAGGACCACAGAAGTTATGAAAACCATGGCGGAAATCAAGGCGGGCGTGGAGGGCGTGCCGCATGTGGTCGAGGTTACGAGCATTGCCAATTTGCTTAATCCAGTGCCATGTGAGAAGAACGAAATAGAGCGTAAAATCGCAGCTCTGCCTTCTGATCAGAGGCGACAATACGTTACTGAAGATTACACCGAAGGGCTGATGCTAATAAAGCGGGATGAAGATATGGATGACCCAGAGGTTAACAGATTTATAGAGGAGGTCCGGGACGTTCTGGATGGCGTGGATGCACCAGGAGACGCCGTTTTTGTTGCGGCTGGTTGGGATGTAGTTAGTACGCAGATGGAGGATCTTATGCTGGAAGGTAAGACCCAGGCATTCATGCTGAGTTTTGTGGTCGTATTAGTCATGCTTTTTCTCGCACTGAGGAGTTTTATGGGCATAATACTCGGGCTTTTACCTGTCATACTCGCAATTATCTTCGCCATAGGTATTTCGGGTCTTGTTCATATCCCCGATACACCACTGACTGCATTGATGGCCCCATTGTTGCTCGGTTTGGGCATTGATTACAGCATTCATTTCATGGCGCGGTACAAGGAAGAGCGGGAGAAGGGCGAAAAGTTAGAAGACGCACTGCGAATCACTTCTGCGACCGTAGGAGTGTCAATTGCCCTCACTTCTATCACCACGACGTTGGGTTTTTTATCACTGATGACTATGTCGCTCGAGCCGGTACGAGATTTCGGCAAGATTGCCGCTATCGGTATAATTTTATGCATGTTCTTCGTGCCTGTCATTACATCCGTGGGGCTTTTATTCCACGAGCGAGTTATCAGGCGGGCACTGTCATTCTTTTCTTGGAGGACGTAGAGATGTACTGTACAGAGTGCGGGACAGAGAATGAGGATACAGCGGAGGTCTGCAAGAGATGTAATGCTATCCTTGTTCCGGGAAGCAGTCAATGTCTGTCAGGCAGATTAGGTCTTTCGGCCTACTCTGATCCGTCTGTCGGGCTGCTAATCATATCAATTGGGGTTGTTTTAGTAATAGTCGCAATTCTACCCTTCTTCCTACTCGAGACGGAGGGCTTAATCACGATGGAACGCACGAGGCTCATTATCACGCTGCCGCTGGCATTTATTGCTATCTTGCTTATCGTGACTGGTTTTGTGGTTTACCGTGGCTATCGCAAGAGAGGCAAAGTGCTGCACAAGGTGGAAGAGGACTACCAGGCTCTTGTGGAAAATGCAGAAGATGGTATCTTCACGATAGACCAGGAAGGTCGGTTCACATATATGAATAAAAAAGGAATGGAGCTGCTTGGGTACGCAAAGGTAGAGTTGTTGGGCCGTAATTTCGTCACGGTTATTGCACCTGAGCACAGGGAAGCTACAATCGAGAACTTTCGGAAGCGGCAGACTGGAGAAGGGGTTAACAGATATGAGATAGAGGTGATAACCAAGGATGGGAGTAGGATTCCTATTGAGCTCAATACGAGAACGCTCGAATACAAGGGTGAGTTCATGGGGGTCGAAGGTATTGCGAGGGTGATAGTCAAGAGTCCGGAAGAGAAAATCTTACAATGTCCAAGATGTTGGGTGATGCTGAATAAAGAGGAAGTGGAATTGTTGGGTCCTAAAGTGATTATAGACGTTTGTCCCAAATGTCAGGGTATATGGTTTGACATTAATGAGCTCGAGAAAGTGCTTGGCACCCGAAAACTCGACAGTTTGCTGACTAAACGCACAGGTACGGAAAGTATGAGTAAACTGAAATGCCCGCGTTGTGGTGCGATGATGGATCTGGAATATGCAGAGGATGTGGAAATAGATGTTTGTCCTGGCGGTCATGGTGCGTGGCTGGATTATGGCGAGTTGGAAAAATTGAAGGAGTTGACAGAAGTGGCGGGCGATAAAGAAGTGGAAGCTGGGGCGGAGTGGGAGGAGATGATGGCAAAACGACGTGGTAAAAGGTTGAACAGGTTGTTCGGGCGGTTTGTTCGGTGAAATGTCGTGATTACATTTACCATGTATTCATCTCCTTTTCTAATCTTTCACTTTCCGCATCAATCAAAAACTCTTCTATGACCTTGGAAATAGTCTTTCCAACTCCGGGAAGTTTATCAAGTGTTTTTCTTTTGGCAATTTTTTCATCCCCTCTTTTATTATCCACATTGCATCCTTGCCTGGATTTGCTTTTGCCCATCCTGTTAAAAACTCTGCTACTTCATCAGGATTCCTCTTCGTTATTTCTCGCAAAATCCACGACACCGCTCTCTTTATCTCTTTCTCATTGTCCTCCATAACCAAATCAAGAATCTCGAAGACCTCATTTGTTGTTTGAACCTTCTTGTATCCTCGCAAAGTCACCACTCCAAACATAGCGAGATTATCACAAACTGCCCAGTTATCGAGATCATGCAATACAGAAGAGACAAAATCTAAGCAAATTTCTGGATTCTTTTGACAAAACTTCTCCAGGCATTTCCCTGCTATCTGTCTCGCTTCAAAAGAACCTTCATTCCAGATAGTTTCTAACAACAGTTTTGCTTCTGTTGGTTCTTTCTGGATAAATTTTCCTATCTCGGCTGCTATTACTCTCAAAATAGGAAGTGGAACGCCAAAAAACTTGCCAGTATCCGGAATGATCCTCTGGTAATTTTTTGTTGCTTTTTCATCTACAAGGGATTTGAGGAGTTCCTCCAATCCTCGTGTAAATTCCTTTGGCTTCTCAGCTTTTTCAAGCAATTCCTTTGTCCCTTTTTGGATTTGTGATTTATCCACATTATTTCCCCTCATTATCGAAAATCCGACTCCTTAGATATTCTATAACAAGTTTTATTGCCCTCTCTATTGCTATATCCCTTTGCTTAACAATAATATCGCCACGGTTCAATCGTTCGTCAATAATGCCTGTCACACAAGCTGTGGGGATATTAAACAGTCTTCCCATAATAAAAAGCAATGAGCATTCCATTTCCATATTTACCGCACTTAGCCTGCTCCAATAAGACACGGCATCTCTATATCTGGGCTCACTGGGCTGGTATCCACGAAATCCATCCTTTCTTCCCTGACCTGTATATAATGTTGCCGTAGAAACGGTAATTCCACGTACATAAGGAATCGCAAGTTTTTCCGCCATCTGAATCAATTCGTACGTCATCCTGATGTCAGGGACGGCGGGATACTCTGGGTCAGGAATAATTTGTGAAGATGCTCCATCTAATCTTACCGCACCTTCTGAAATAGCGACTTTCCCTGCTGATGCTTCTTTACTTAAACCGCCACACGTGCCAACACGAATTACCCCCTTTAATTTTAATCCCGGCATAATCTTGAATGCCTCGTCTAACAATATTGAAAGCCCTGGTCCACCTATTCCATGTGAAATTATTGCTACTTTCGGCACAATCGGATTTTCTAGTGATATAGGTATAACTCTCTTCTAATATCCAAATTTTTTTTTGAAAGGAATTTTAGGCAAACCAAATAGCCCATACCCTAGCACAACCAATGATCCACAATTATGATTTGATCTTTTGCATTTTTGTGCACGTACTCTTCTCAAATCATAAAAGCGTTTAATAAAAGTGTCTGAAACTCGATTCCACCGGGAGTGGAGCCGAAAGCTTTATATACTAGCCCATACAACTGTTTTATAATGATTAAAATGAATAGGGCAGCGGCAAGATGTGGAATAACGTGCAAGCGGGCATTATTAAGAAAAACATTTGGTGTTCTGTTAATGAGAGGCGGATAGAAAGAAATGGTGTCTTTGAATACAAATCTGAACAATTTTTCGTATTGCGAGCTACTCGGCGCGATCTTTGGGGGGTATTCAACCGATTTCGTGTACACGGCAACGGGAATTTTTCGTAGAACAAAGCCACCGGTGTGTCCAGAATGCGGCATGGAAATGAACTACAATGGCTATAACACGTATGGGAAAAGAGGCTTGGGCAGCGTCAAGATTGGGCGATATACCTGCCCTTCTTGTAATAATAACTGTGAAGAAGAGCGTAGCTTCTGGGAAAAGTTGAAAGATGACTTCTTTGACATCACGAGCATGATTAACAAGCTGTTGAGGCTTCATCATGTCTCATATCAGGGTATCTCAGATATAATGGCGCTCATTTACCCCCTGGGGCGGGATACCATCTTCAACGCGTTCGCCGATTCAGTCGAGAAAACAGTTATCCCACCCGTGGAAGATGTCCGGATTGTTCTCTATGACGAGCAGCATCCGAAGAAGGGCAGGACGCAGAAATATCGCTTGACCCTGCTGGACGGCGTTACCGGCCAGCCGATTGCCGAGGAACTGTACGACAGTAAAGACCCCGCGACCATCATGGCCTTTCTAGTGAAGTATCTGGACCCGAACAAGTGCACATTTGTTGTTACGGACCTCTATCCAAGCTATCCTGGGGTCTTTGAGGAGTTCTTCGGCGAGAACTTGATTCATCAGTACTGTCTCATGCACTTGGACAAGCTAATTGTCGCAGATTTCCCAAATAATACGACTATCGAGCAGGAATTGATGAAATACCGGATGTTGAACATCTTCTACAACAGGGATGCAGAACTCAAGTTCTTGCGGGGTCTGGTGGAAGAGGAGCAAGTGATGAGGGAGGGGGATAAAAAGGAGTACAGAGCGTGGCTCAGGAAGCAGATGGCAATTTTTAGGGCATTTGTACATGAGCGGGAGCTAGAACGGAGGCGAAAGAAGAGGAATTTGGAGCAGCGCCCTTATATTGAGGCTTTGAG
>WSZT01000168.1 GCA_013139985.1 Candidatus Methanophagales archaeon
GCATTCTTCGGGCAGTTCGTCTTTTAGCATCTCCGCTGCTATAAGTCCGTGCATCTCAGGATTATCTTTTGTCTGTTCGTAATCCAAATCGTGTAATAAACCGACCAATATCCATTTCTCTTTGTCCGCTTCTGATCTCTTATCTGCAATTGCGCCCATTATTTTCGATACTGCAAGCATATGTTTCCTGAGATTATCATTTTCTATCTCCTTATCCACCATTTCAAGCGCGCTATCTATTGAGATCATTTCCTCTATTACGATTACTTTATTTCCTTTTGATAATTAGTTCTATATATATTTATTATCAATGAATAAAATTTCAGACCCACAATATGGCGACAATTTTGTAGGAAGAGGAGAAAAAATTGACGAGCTTAAAGAAAAAATCGAGAACAATGAGATTGTAGTCATAACTGGAGACAGGGGCATCGGAAAGACAAACTTGACGCTTGTCGTTGAGAAGGCAACGAAAGAGGAAAAAGCAGGGTTCTTAAAGAAAAAGATATGCTATCATGTCAATGGCTCGCTTTTCTACGAAGAAATGAGTAAGATTTTCGCACCTTCAAAAAGAATCGCGGGAGTCACAAGTTCAGTTTCAACCCCTGTCGGAGGAGCTGGTGGTGGAATCAGCTGGAACCCAAGAGAATCTTTTATTTTGGAATATATGGAGAAATCGAAAGAGAAGATAATTTTTGTAGAGAATGCACATGAATTAAAGAAAGTGGAGTTTGAAACTATTTTTGAGGCTACACATAGGAATAACCGCTTGAGATTCATTCTTGAAATTGCTACTCCTTATAAATATGATGTTCAATTGCGAGGTGGCTCTTATGAAGTTATCAAATTGAAGGAACTAAACAATGATGATATAGAGAAGATAGTGATAAGAGGATGTCCAAATTTTTCAGATGTGATTGTAAATAGGATTATCTCTCTTTCAAAGGGTTATCCGTATGTTGCGAGGTCTCTTGCTTATATATGTGATAGAAAAAACGCTGAAGAGGAGATGTTTGAATTTCTGGAGACATTAAGAGATGACGATCTGAGTTATAATCTTAACAAGATACACAAGGAAGTTTTAGAGACGTTGGATAAAGATTCTCAAGAGGTAATAAAGGAATTGGCAATTGCACCTGCGACTTTGACATCGAATTTGATAGAGGCTTTTTGTGGTGAAGAAGTGGATACTCCGCTAAATGATATTATAGAAAGAGGGATTCTTGTAGCATCAGGAGAAAAATTGCACAGAATATATCATCCGCTTTTTAGAGAGTATTTGAGGCATATGCAACGCATAGCATTCGGAAATAAGAAGGAAATATATTGTAGGGCGATAGAAAAGGTAAAATCAGAGTTTGATTCTTTTTTCATCCTCCTTGAAGTTTTTAATGAACCAGATATTTTCAAGGAGTTAATAAAACGAACAGAGAATTATGAGGTTATTAATTCTATCGGGAGGCAAGCTTATACATGGGGGGAATTGGAACAAGCACTTTACACATGGAATCATCTGCTCGAAAGAACAAAAGATAAGGATAAAGAAGTGGAATCAATTGCAAGGGGAAATATAGGTAATGTCTACCGAATAAAAGGAGAACTTGACAATGCTCTGGAATATCACAGGAAAGCGTTGAAATTAGATGAAGAGTTGGGAATAAAAGAAGGGATAGCAGCAGCCCTTGGAAATATAGGTAATGTCTACCAAATCAAAGGAGAACTTGACAATGCCCTGGGATATTACGAGAAGGCATTGAAATTAGATGAAGAATTGGGAAGTAAAGAAGGAATTGCAATAGCTCTTGGGAATATCGGCAATCTCTACCGAATAAAAGGAGAACTTGACAATGCTCTGGAATATTATGAGAAGGCATTGAAATTAAATGAAGAATTGGGAAGTAAAGAAGGAATGGCAATAGGCCTTGGAAATATAGGCATTGTCTACCAAATCAAAGGAGAACTTGACAATGCTCTAGGATATTATGGGAAGGCATTGAAATTAAATGAAGAGTTGGGAAGAAAAGAAGGAATGGCAAATCAACTTGGAAATATGGGCATTGTCTACCAAATAAAAGGAGAACTTGACAATGCTCTGGACTATTATGGGAAGGCATTGAAATTAAATGAAGAATTGGGAACTAAAGGAGGAATGGCAGCAGACCTTCTAAATATAGGCAATGTGTACCGAATCAAAGGAGAACTCGACAATGCTCTGGAATATTATTTGAAGGCGTTGAAAAAATTCAAAAATATAGGTAACAGAATAGAAAAAGCTCGAACTTTAATGAACATCGGTGATGCTTTTACTCAGAAAGGCGATAAAGAACAAACATTGGATTATTATCTGGAAGCACAGGATCTTGCAATAGGCAGTTCTATTTTTGAAGAGATCAACAAAAGAATAATTATTATTAGGAGCAAATAAAAATGCCAAAAGCGACCAATCTGATTGAAGCATACAACAACTTCGTTGTGGAGCCGCTCAAGACGGAAGAGGAGTTCAAAGATTTCTATGTCGAGAGACCAAAGAACGCGCCATCTCCAATAGAGGAACTGAAAGACCGGATAGAGAACGCAGATAGTGCAAAGAAATACCTTTTCCTCGGCTTCCGCGGATGTGGGAAGAGCACGGAACTGAATAGATTATCCCGCATGATTGACCGGAATAGGTTCCTCATTGTTAGCTACTCAATCCGCGAATTAGATGTAAGCGATTTCGATTTCCGTGATTTCTTCGGTTCCATGGCGTTGAAAATCTACGACATTGCGGAGAAAGAAATCAAACTGGAGGCGAATATTAAAGACGATTTCCTGGATTTTATGATGCATGTCACAAAAGTTTCAGAGGAAGATGTCACGAAATACCGCGGAATGGGAATATCCTTCTCTAATTTTATACTTCTGAAATTAGGCAGAGAAGCAAAAACACGGGAGTATATCAGAAAAGAACTTGAGACGAAGATAAGCGACCTGATACAAAAACTCAACTGGCTTACGATGGAAGTGGAAACCAAAACAGAAAAAAGAATCGTGGTAATCGTGGATGACCTCGACAAGCTTACTCGCGTAAAACAGGCAGAAGACTTCTTCTATAAAAATTATGGCTTGCTTATTCAGCCAAAATGCTTTGTCATTTACACATTTCCCATACCTCTAACTTTCAATCCGTATTACGAGAATGTTCGGCCTGCATTTGATGACGATATTATCTTACCGCAACTACCAGTAAAGAGCAAAGACGGAAAGCGATTAAATGAAGAAAACATCAACTTCTATAAGGGGATAGTGGAGAAGAGGATGGATTTAGATTTGATAGAAGAAAATGCGTTAGAGGAAGCCATCGTATCCACGGGAAAGACTTCTGAGTTCATCTCCATTATGCGGGATGCAGCAATAAAAGCATACAGGGGCGAGAAAGGGGGGATAACGAAAGAAGAAGTCGGAAAAGCACTGGAGAAATTGAGGAGAACGTATGACCGAACACTCACGGAAGCACATAAAAAGCGGCTTTTGGAGATTTATGACAAAAAAGAAGCCCGTGATGATAATATAGATGATTCAACCAGTCGTGATTTGCTTTTCAGTTTGACTGCGGTTGAATATGAAGACGAAGAAGGAAGATGGTGCGATATAAATCCGTTACTGATGCCGCTGGTGGAGAAATGGAAGAAAGCATAATAGGAGATTTAGAGGAAATAGACACGATAATAGCAGAGCTAGATATTTCAAAAGGTAAGGGTAACTTAATACTATGTGTGGTTAATTTGCCTGCTTATCAAGATAAAATTATCCAGACTTTGCAAGGAAGATTCTTATCAAAGGTGATTTATGTAGAAAATGGTGAGCAAATCATCCGCAATTTAAAGGAGCAAGATTTCGATGGTGCGGAAATTTTAATCTGGGTGATGCCCGAAGAGCCGACAGAGGATTTACTTAACACTTTGAATAACTTCAGGGAGTTGTTCTACGAAGTGAAGTTACCAAATCTAATGTTTTACAATCAATCTTTCTCAGAGTGTGTGATAAGAAAAGCACCAGATTTCTGGCGATATAGAGGGAACTATTACGAATTAGAAGAAGCGGAAAGGGGGATGGCTTTTGAAGCTATTGAAACATTAGCCACTCCTTTCTCTTATCAAGACAAGGGGGACTTGCTGAGAAGGAAGAGGATAAATGAATATCTGCTTGAAAAGGTTAGGGATAAGCAAGAAAAAGCCAACATTTTAGCTGAGTTGGGTAGGATATTCTATCATTTGGGGGAGATTAATAACGCTTTGAAATATTTTGAGAATGCATTGAAATTAAATGAAGACTTGGGAATAAAAGAAGGAATGGCAGCAGACCTTGGAAATATCGGCACGGTCTACCGAATCAAAGGAGAACTTGACAATGCACTGGAATATTATGGGAAGGCATTGAAATTAAATGAAGACTTGGGAATAAAAGAAGGAATGGCTATAGGCCTTGGAAATATAGGTAATGTCTACCAAATCAAAGGAGAACTTGATAAAGCTCTGGAATATTATGGGAATGCATTGAAATTAAATGAAGACTTGGGAATAAAAGAAGGAATTGCAGCAAACCTTGGAAATATAGGCAATGTCTACCGAATCAAAGGAGAACTTGACAATGCTCTGGAATATTACGATAATGCATTGAAAGTGTTCAAAGAGATGGGTATCCGAATAGAAACAGCACGAACTTTAATGAACATCGGCGATGTTTTTGTTCAGAAAGGCGATAAAGAGCGTGCATTTGATTATTATCGAGAAGCGCAAGGTCTTGCAACGGGCACTCCTGTTTTTGAAGATGTTAGTAAACGATTGAACAAATTAAAAGATGAGCAAAATGCGTAAGATATTTAGCAGAACAGAAAAGGAATATAAACAATGTTTAGTCATTCGAGCGGATGTGAAACTGTCGAAGGGCAAAACAGCCGTACAAGCCGCTCATGCATCTATAATCAGCTACGATCGTGCTGCGGCGCATGATAGGCAGAAATGGAAAGCGCAAGGGCAGAAGAAGGTTGTGCTGAAGGTGAACAACCTTGACGAGATGTACAACTTAAAGTACGAAGTAGAGAAGCTTAGCTTGCCCTGTGCAATCGTAGAAGATGCAGGGCTAACCGAAGTCCCGCCGGGAACGGTAACTGCATTAGGGATAGGCCCCGCAAGTGCTGACGAGATAGATAAAGTCACGAAACATCTGGATTTACT
>WSZT01000030.1 GCA_013139985.1 Candidatus Methanophagales archaeon
GGCTTGCAAGGGGGTTTACGGGACGCGATAAAATAGTAAAGATAGAGGGCGGGTTTCACGGTGCACATGATGGCGTGCTCGTGAAAGCAGGTTCCGGCGCTACAACATTTGGTATTCCTGACTCAAAGGGTATACCCAAGGATTCCGTGAAGAACACGCTTCAAATTCCATTTAATGATACGGAGGCGCTTACCTCTGTGCTGGAGAATAATTCAGTTGCTGCTATTATATTGGAGCCGGTGATGGGTAATGTGGGTCCGATAGCGCCTGCGGCTAACTATTTGAGCGAAGTGCGAAGAATAACGAAGGAGAACGACGTACTGCTCATTATAGATGAGGTAATTACGGGCTTTAGGTTGGCGTTGGGCGGTGCGCAGGATTATTATGGTGTGGATGCGGACTTAACGGTTTTGGGTAAGATCGTAGGTGGCGGGTTCCCTATCGGCATGTTCGGCGGCAAGCGCGAGATTATGGCGTTAGTAGCGCCTTCCGGTGCGGTATATCAGGCAGGGACATTCAGTGGTAATCCTGTTTCGGTTACTGCGGGCTTGAAAACGATAGAGATATTGGAACGAGATAGTGTACCGGAAAGGATAAACGCGCTTGGTGCGACTATGCGGACAGTTTTAAGCGAGCTAGTGCGCGATTCCGGCGTCGA
This sequence comes from Candidatus Methanophagales archaeon, assembly GCA_013139985.1. Lineage (GTDB taxonomy): Archaea > Halobacteriota > Syntropharchaeia > Alkanophagales > Methanospirareceae > Methanophaga. Next base: position 659 of record WSZT01000030.1, read on the forward strand.
AGGATGTGTCTCGGGTGTCGGATCGATGTTCAAGGTCTTCTTTAGTCCTGGCGGTGCGACAGTAAAGAACTATGCCGATGCTTTGGGTTGCGATAAAGCCAAATATATGCGCCTTTTCCATAAAATGTTATCTTCCGGTGTGTTTTTACCGCCTTCACAGTTTGAGACGAATTTCGTCAGTTTTGCACATTCGGATGAGGATATAGAGAGGACACTAGAGACGTATAAGGCGAATCTGTGATATGGCGTTCAATATTTGGTGGACTAATAAATCCAAAACTCCAAATACATAAAGCCAAATGTTCAAAACAAATCTTTTTTTTAGCTTAAAAAAGGGGAAGAGTGTACTATCAGAATAGGACATGATAAGCAACATTCTGAGAAAACGGAATAAAAGAATATAGGGGGTGGGTAAGAACATGGCTGTGGAGCTTGGTGCTGGCTATATAGCTAAGGCACTGTTACAGAGCTTGGTCATTCCTGAGATCGCAAAGAGGCTTGCGGGCAAGGCAGGTGAGAAGGGTGCTAAATTAAAGGACATAGAGAAACCGAAATGGCTGAAAAAAATAGGCCAGTGGCTGGATGATCATCCTGGAGGCACACCTGAAAAAGTCGAAAAGATTATAAATGAACAGCAGGAAAAAATCGTAGGGGTGTTAACAGAGCATAAAGGCGAGTTAAGCGGTCTCGGACAACAGATTTTTGGTGTCGTTAACGAGCTGAAAGGGCGAATAGATGACGCACGTTTAACAGATGGGGATAAAGAGTTCTTGGCTGAGGTAAAAAAGAACTTCGACCCTGATGAGTTTGAGAAACAATTAGAAACGATACTCCAAAAGAATGCAGGCGTGGATCAGCAGATACTCCGTGACGAGCTAACGACTTTTTTCGGAAACATGGGTTGGGGTGACAAGCTTAATGTTATTAATTCAAAGGTAGACCTTGTTTTGCAAAGCATTGAAGATGTAAAAGTAGGCATTAATGATGTAAAAGTAGGTATTGCTGATGTAAAGGTAGATATTGTAGATCTCGGAGGAAAAATAGATAAACTCGAAAAGCCAAGTGGAATCGAAATCCAATACCATCCTGAGACCACACCCGATGTCTCAGAATTTGTGGATAGGGAAACGCATTTAGATGATCTGAGAAACACACTTGCTAAGAAAAATACGATTGTCATTCAAGGAATTGCAGGCATTGGCAAGACACAACTTGCTGCAAAGTTGCAACAAAACATCAAGGATGAATACATCACTTTTTGGAAAGAGCTGCGTGATGTTGATACCTTTGATTCTGTATCCAGAAGTCTTGCAGGATTCTTAAGGAAAAATGGCGATTCTGAACTTGCAGAATATATTGAGGGTGGCACAACCGACCGCGACACAGTTCTAAACATGTTATTGAGCAGCTTAGAAAATAAGAATTACGTGCTCTTTTTTGACAATTACCATGTTGTGGAGAATAAAGATATTCACGACATTTTCAGTAGGTTCAAGGACATGCTTAGAGGTTCTACGATTGTTATAACTACACGGAACCCACCGCCATTTGTCAGCCAAATAGACCGTGTTAAAAAGAAGATTACAGAAGAAAGTATAGAAGGTTTTGATTTAGATTCTACGAAGGAATACCTGGAGCAAATGGGTGTTGACATATCGTCGGAACAGTTAATTGAATTGGATAAACGGATGGGCGGACACCCATTATCTCTATTGATGTTTGCGAGTTTAGAAGATGAAATGGATGTGAATATGATTTTGGATAATTTGCCAAAAACCGGCATAGAGAAATACCTTTACGATGAGATCTACAAACGGCTAACTGATAATGAACAACGGGTATTAGAGGCTATATCCATTTTTAGAACGCCTGTTACTTTGAAAGCGTGCGTATCCGTATCCAAAGGCGAAAACATTAAAAAGACGTTGATTAGCCTTGAAGAAAAACTGCTAGCGAAGCGAAAGGAAAAACTATACTATCTTCATGATTTGATAAGGGATTTCAGCTACAATTTGATAGATGACCCAAAGGAGTATCACAGACTTGCAGGCAAATACTATGCCCAATTGGAAAAAACGCCTGAAAATATCTTGGAGACAACCTATCACATGATTAAAGATACCGGTGTGGTAAATGATGAAGTAGTCAAGTATTTAATTGGCGCCTCAAAGGATTCTTTTACTGCATTCATAGTACTGGAAACACTTAAAGAGAACGAGATCACTTCCCAAGAGATCTTTGAATTATTAAACGATTTTGGCAGCACTCCAGATCTGATTATACGGAAAATGTTTATCATTGGATATGGCGATTTCTTCGAAAAAATATGGAAAATAAATCATGAAAAATCCATAGGGGTTTTAAAACAAATTTTGAATTCTGCGGACAGCAACTTGCTTGACATGCTTTCGAAAACGATAGGAAAAATGGCTTATGCGTTTCCAGATGAAGCATGCGAGCTATGGAAAAATATCATCGATAAGGGGGATAGGCATGTGCATACTTTCGTGTCATTTCACATACTAGATTCAAACATAGATTCAAAAAAAGCAGCTTCGATCTTGAAATATTTAGTCAATGTAAGTGACGAAGCAACAGATTTGAGATATGCGAAAAAGGCATTGGAGAACTGGGGATTGTTAGAAACAAAAATAATGACCTGTGAAGACCATTTAGAAACTTTGAGAGAGAGGTCAATCGATGAGAAGTTATTGTATATAAAGCAAATTAAGGACGTAACTGACTCTGACTTTATTATTGAAATATCAAATAATGTTTATTCACAGGATCCTGACCAAGTCGTTGATGTCCTAAAACTACTAATTAAAAGTAGATTTTATAAGTATAATTCTACAATGCATCGGATCACAAAGTTGATATCGAAATTGGCAAGGATAAATATCAAGTATCTAAAAATGTTCCTCGGCGAATCCGAGGACAACGAATACATCAAATTCGTAGGACTTAGGGCTCGTGACCGAATAAAATATGAGTTGGGGGAGGAAAATGCGTCTGCCCTTTTAGCACCTATGTTATTAGATAAAAATCTTGTGATACAAAAACTTGCCTCAATTATGGAGGTAGAGATGAAATCAAGTTTATCACCTACGGCAAGTAGTATAGAAAAAAAATCGAGTATAACCTCAAAATTGAAAATGTTAAATCCCAAATATCTAATAGGCGTTTTAGAAACAGATTTGTCAAGAACCACGCCATTAACGCTGTTAATGAATAGTTGGGGGCTTCAAAAGGCGATAGAAGGAACAGACCCAGAACTCATTTTGGAGATTCTGAAACCGCTCGGTAAATATGACGATGTCAAGTTACGGAATATTTTTGAAAACTTTCTAAATACTATTCAAGCACATCCTTCGAGGATACTCAGTATCGCAAATCTTGGATTAAAGCTCCGTGTTGAACATAAAATCGGAGCAATATGGGTAATTTGCAACGTAGGAAATCTCGCTCCACAAAAAGCAATAAAATATTTAGAGCCATTAACAGAATCAAAAGATCCAATTGTTTGTTTTAACTTGACATACAATTTAATGGATCTTAGAGATACTATACCCGATGAAACGAAAAAGCTATTTGAAAAATTATCTGTTCATCCAGACAGGGATGTGAGGGGACTTGGAAAACTTATGTTAAATGGAATATAAAAATGTAAAGGAACTTGATCTTTTTTCATTTGCCAATTTTAGCGATTTTTAAAATAAATGTGATGCGGGATATCCTCAAACGACGAGTCATCTGGAATCCGCTCAAGTATCTTTCGTACTTCTTCTTTTGCTGTACTCATCCTCTTTTATATCTTGCTACCCTATTATCTGAAGGATTATCCTTCTTGAACGCCTCTTATTGTCCAGCTCGATAAATATCAGTTGCTGCCACGTTCCCAGCATGAGCTTTTTCGCTCTGAAGGGCACGGTCAAAGACGGGCCTAAGAAAGATGCTCTTACATGTGAATGCCCGTTACCGTCATGCCATCTATATTCATGCTCGTATCCCATACCCTTAGGAAATAACCGTTCCAAGGCAGTGGGTAAATCATGCAGTAGACCGGGCTCGTATTCTATTGTTGTGATCGCTCCCGTCGCGCCTGGTACGAAGACAGTTACAATACCGTCCTCAATCTCAGATTCTCTTAGTTTACCGTTCACCTTCTCCGTTATGTCTACTATTTCCACCTCGCCTTGTGTATCAAAATGCAGTTCCTTCGTTTCGACACTCATTTTTGCACTTTCTCCTTCTTCTGTTTTATTCTTAATATGGGTTATAACTTCCTGTATACTATTTATGTAGCTATATGGTGAACCGATATAAGACAGTCATCTTCGATATGGACGAAACGCTTCTGAATTCGAGGGGTGTAAGGGCGATAGCACATGAGTGGGCCTATGAAGCATTCAGAAAAACTTTGCGGTATTATGGGCTATCACTTTCCATGACGGAGATAGATAGTTTATTTCTCGCGCCTCTGCATTCAGATGGCGAAGCAGGAGTGAGACGATTTTGTAATAAATTCGGATTAGATACAGAAGAGTTCTGGGCACGGCGGGAGGCGGATGTCATAGAAGCGAAGATAGAAGCGATGCAAACGGGCGAGATAAAGCTATGCGACGGATCTGAGGCGATAATAAACTATCTCAGCGGACAATTTTATCTTGCCGTGGTGAGCGATTCACAACAGGCGTGTGTGGACTATGCACTTGCGCATTTCCATTTGAAACATCACTTCAAAATATGGTATGGGCGGAGTAGCGATTTGATAAGTCTGGCAAATAGGAAGCCCAACCCTTATTACATTAATAAGGTCCTGAGCGAATTGAATATGCAGCGGAAGGATGTGATGTTGGTAGATGACAGCATGGTGGGGATATTAGCGGCAAATAGGGCCGGTATTGATTCCGTGCTTATCGGTAACGCAGATAAGGGTATAATGTATGAATCGGAACCCACGTTTTTTGTGCATAATATCGGAGAACTGAAACAAGTTATATGAAATCGAAAAACGTACTTCTATCTAGTTAGTGTAGTGTATATCAAAGGAGATAAGTGAAAGAATAAATATGGGAAGAAAAATAGATCTGCCTGTAATCGTGTTAAATGAAAAGACGTACCTGGAATCCACGGGTGATCGGGGTTTTGAACTAGCCAAAATATGCGGAGAGGTTGCCGCAGAGCAGGGTATGAGTATTGTCATCTGCCCACAGCAGGTGGAACTTGCGAAGATAGCATCTTCAGTGAAGATACCGTGTTTCGCACAGCACGTTGAGGCCGTGGAACCGGGCAGTCATACGGGCTTTGTAACGCTGGACTCAATAAAGGCGGCGGGTGCTACGGGCACACTCGTGAATCATTCAGAGCACCGACTGAAAATCGCGGATGTCGAGTTCATTATAGGTAAAGCAGCAAGCTTAGACATTCTAACGATAGTCTGCACGAATAATATCGCGGTGAGTAAAGCGGTTGCGGAACTGAAACCGTACGCAGTCGCAGTGGAACCGCCGGAGTTAATCGGTAGCGGCAGATCGGTATCGAAGGAGGACCCAGGGATAGTGGAAGAGACGGTGAAAGAAGTGAAACGAGTATATGCGGACTGTGTTGTGCTTTGCGGCGCAGGAGTAACAAGCGGGGAGGATGTAAAGGCTGCGATAGAGTTGGGCGCAGACGGTGTGCTGCTGGCTTCTGGCGTAGTGAAGGCGAAGGACCCAAGGGCAGCATTGCTGGATCTGGTGTCGGGGGTGTAGAAGATGAAAATCTGTCCGAAATGTGGCTCCGAGGAGTTGAACTATGAGCCCTGGCTTGGCGAGATATACGAATGCAGGGATTGTGGTTATCGGGGTGTCTTCATAATAGAAGAAGACGATCCGGAAATCGCAGCGGTGATAAAGAAGGAGATTGAAACGGGGAAAAATAAGGAAGAGTGAATTTCTATCGTATGTAAATAACGTATGACTTCTACCCATAAATTTAATTTAGGACGCAGATTTACACAAACCTTTTCTTAAAAAGAAAAGCTTTACCAAAAGAACATTTGTGTTTTTCTTTTAGCACAGGCTAAATTTTCTTTTTGTAAAAAAGAAAATTATAGTGTTGTGTTAATCTGTGTCAACAATTAATTTTATCATCGTTGCATTCTCATAAACAAACCTTTTCCAGAAAACCATAACATAATAAACCCAGTTTATTATAAACGCGATAGAAGATTCTAATAATCTCCTCCGTCTATTAAACCATCAAAATATTTAAAATCCTAATTATCTGCGTCCGATTATTAAAATTGTTTTTATTTAGCTATTCTGACTTTTATCCCCGCAACTCCCGCATCTTCTTTATGTTCCGCTCTATGTAATGTGCAGCTCCCACGTCCCACCTGTTCCACAACGCAGCATCTATATTCCTAATTCCTTCCAAAGATAGTTCCCTCGCATCTTCTATAGTCTCACCAACGCCCACGGTGCAAACAGTTCGTGATCCAAGCGCATAGGTATTTCCATCTTCTCGTAACTCCATAGATCCGGGATATACCCGCAAAAGATCGCCATAAGTATCCTGCAACGCATAGGCAGCACTCAAATCAACCCTTTTATCGCAGCTATCTTTTTTACGATAACCTGCATAATCCATCGGCACGGCATACGTCACCACTGTCGCTTTCTTCGCACATTCGAGTCGCGAAAGAGTTCCTTCTATCATACGAAAGCAGAGATCCACAAAATCGTTCTCTAAAACAGGCAATATATTCATTATTTCGGGATCGCCTGGTCGGCTGTTTATCTCCAGTATCTTCGCACCTTCTCGGGTATGCATAAAAGCGACATAAAGCGGTATACCCCTAAGCTCGTCATTGCTTCCGTTCCCTCTCAATTTGTTGAATATCTTCTGAACCAAAAGCACCTCCTCTTCACGATCGCGTTCATCAATAAACGGCAGCCAATCAGTAGTATCTTTATAAGAGCCCATACCGCCCGTATTTGGGCCCAAGTCGGAATCAAAAGCGCGTTTATAATCCCTCGTGTCCGGTAGAGCGAGGAGCCTTTTACCATCACAGAACGCCTGAAAGCTAGATTCTTCGCCCTCTACTCGCTCCTCTAATATCACGTCACTACCACTCTCAAAGATGGAGCGGAAATGCGTGAAAAGGTGCTCTCGAGAGGTGAAGTGGTCGCCCCAGACCCCTACGCCCTTACCGGCAGCGGGCTTATCTGGCTTCACTGCTACTTCATCGCCAAAATCATCCAAAAATGCCCATAACGCTTCTTTCACTTCACTTACGCTCTTATAATCCGCATGATGAAACACTTTGAATTTAGGATTCGCCTCCGCGCAACAATCCTCAATCAGATACCGTTGCGATGCTTTGCTCCCCTCTATTGCATATCTCTTCGTCGGACATATCATTGGCACACCGGTCTTACGCTCTATCACATCCCGAACACCAGCAATTATGGGCTTCTCAGGGCCGCAAATCCCGAAATCTATGCTGCTTTTATTCGCTTCCACGAAGTCGCATATCTTCTCCACATCCAAATCCGGAATGACCACGTGCTTCTCTGCATGTGTCACGTTAAAGGGGTTCCTTTGCTTGTCCGCAACAAACAAACGCGCCTCATAACTCGCACTTCTGCTCAGTGCATCTATTAGCGCAGCCGCTCGTGAGCCATAAGAAATAACTAATACCCCTACTTTCTCTCTCTCTTCGGTCATGATGCATGTACCATAAATTTATATTTATAAGAGTCAAAAGAATAGTTTAACTAAAATCGTAAATAAATTTATTTAGACACACAATAAAAGGATAATAAAATAAAATGAGTGGAAGTGGAGAGATGCCCCCGCAGTTGCAGAACCAGCTTGCTCAGCTTCAGCAGCTTAAGGTTCAAATAGAAGCCGCGGGGAGTCAGAAGATGCAGGTAGAGGCTATGTTGCATGACTCAGAAAACGCGTTAGAGGAATTGGAAAAGCACGATGAAAATTCAGCGATATACAAAAATGTTGGCATGTTGATGATAAAAGCCAGTAGCGATGAAGTAAAGGAGGAACTGTCAGAGAAGAAAGAGACCTACGCCTTGCGGTTGAAAACGCTGGAGCGGCAGAATGAGCGAGTACAGAAGAGGTATCAGCAGTTGCAACAGCAGTTGCGAGAGGCTTTAGGCGCAGCTACACAGCCGCCAGGCGCATAGTTTAGTCCGGATGGCGCCCAATTTTTTTATAGGAACTCTTATTTTGTTCCTAAATTTTTTAAAAAAATGCGCAGTAATTACAGATATGTGGGATGTTTCAAATGGTAATTCCGCTTAACAAGATAAGGGACGATGTATGGGAAGTACCCCAGTCGTATAAGGAGTACATGAGGGTGCCGGCAAGGGTATATGCAGCAGAAGCGCTATTGGAAAAGATGAAAAGCGACCTGACGCTGCAACAAACAATTAATATCGCTTCGCTTCCAGGCATAGAAAAATACTCTATGGTTATGCCAGATGGGCATCAGGGTTATGGCTTCCCGATAGGCGGCGTTGTGGCTACGGATTTCGAGGAAGGTGTCATTTCTCCCGGTGGCGTTGGCTATGACATAAACTGTGGTGTGAGGCTTATCCGCACCAATCTGAAGGAGGGCGATGTAAGGCCTCATTTGTCTGAGATATTGGACAGCTTATTTGACTATATCCCCGCGGGGCTTGGACTATCCGGGAAAGTGAAGCTGTCGTATAGTCAGTTAGATGAGGTGCTATTGGGCGGTTCTAAATGGTGCATTGAGAATGGTTATGGCTGGGAGGAGGACATAGAGCGTACAGAAGAGGGCGGTAGATTAAAAGCTGCAAGTATAGATAAAATAGACGAGAAATCAAAGAAGCGCGGGTCTCCACAGTTAGGCACGCTCGGTTCCGGGAATCACTTTTTAGAGGTGCAGGTAGTGGATGAGATTTTTGATGAGCAACTTGCGAATACGTATGGAATAGACGAGGTGGGACAGGTAACGGTTTTGATTCATACCGGAGGCAGAGGCTTCTCGCACGGTGTTTGCACCTACTATCTGCGGAATTTCGAACGCGAGATGAACAAAGATGCAACGTTATCAAAGATACTCGGCTTAGAGCGTGAACTGGCTTGCGCGTATTTGAACAGTGATACAGGCATGGATTATTTCGTATCGATGTGCGCATGTGCGAATTATGCTTTTGCGAACAGACAACTCGCAACCCACTGGACAAGAAAAGTATTTGAAGACGTACTACGAAGAAAAGCGGAAGATATGGGAATTAGGCTGGTGTACGACATTGCACATAACATAGCGAAAGAGGAAGAGCATGTGGTGGACGGGAAGCGGAAGAAGTTGTGTGTGCATCGTAAAGGTGCGACACGGGCGTTTCCCGCTGGTGACGAACGATTACCACCGATCTATAGAAACGTGGGCCAGCCGGTGTTGATTCCCGGTTCGATGGGCACACGCAGTTTCTTAGCGGTGGGCACAGACGTAGCAAGAGCTGAGACTTTTGGAAGTTGTGCGCATGGCTCTGGTAGAGAAATGAGTAGGACGGCGGCAATGAGACAATACCGGGGCATTGAAGTGAAAGCGGAATTAGCGAAGCGGAATATAATGGTGAAGACGCGAGAACGAACAAAGCGAGATGTAAGGAAGAAGCGAGGTATTCAATTTGACAAATATGGCGAGCTGGCGGAAGAAGTTTCCGCAGCCTATAAAGACCCGGAAGTGGTAGTTCGGAGTTGTGAAGTATCAGGTATAGCGAAGAAAGTAGCGGCTTTCAGAGCTATTGGCGTTATAAAAGGCTGAAAAGGTTTGTGTTTTTGTTTGGCTACTTTTTATAACCACAAGATTACACAGATTTCCACGAGAAAAAGAATATTAATAACATAGTTTCAGTACGCTATTAGCTACTTTACCGTCAATTAAACAATATATTTAAAATCCTGATTATCTGCGTTCATCTGCGTCCGATTATCAAAAATTATTGAAAAACTATTCCTTTAATAAAACTTCCTTTTAAAGAAAGTTTTATGCGACTAACAATAAGCGGTCTTCCAGGCAGTGGAACAACAACAGTTGCAAAATTGCTATCGCAGGAATTAGCGATGGAGCTAATCTCTGCGGGCGAGATGTTCCGGCGAATAGCGAAAGAGAAGAAATTGCAGTTGGATCAATTTAGCGAATTAGCAGAGAATAACGATGAGTTCGATAGGCAGATAGATGAGATGCAGGGCGAAGAGGCGATGAAGCGTGAGAATGTCATTATAGAAAGCAGACTGTCGGGATTCTTCGTCCCCAAAGCCGATTTGAAGATATGGTTGAAAGCGCCTTCGGAAATAAGAGCGGGAAGAATTGGAGGGCGCGAAGGCATAGCATATAAAGATGCTCTTTCTGCAATGAAAGACCGAGAACGGTCAGAATATAAGCGCTATGAGCAATATTACGGGATAAACTTGGACGATCTTGCCATTTATGACCTGGTAATCGATTCCTCGCGATGGAACGAGAAGGACATAGTGGCGCTGATAAAGGTGGCGGTTGAGTGTGTGAGTGAAAAGGACGTATTTGTTTAGCTCCTTTTTATAACCACAAGATTACACAACACTTTTTCTTTTTACAAAAAGAAAACCTGTGCTAAAAGAAAAACCAATAGGTTTTTTGGTAAAGCTTTTTGCTTGCAAAAAGGTT
>WSZT01000043.1 GCA_013139985.1 Candidatus Methanophagales archaeon
CCGTAGGAGCTAATTTGATTAGCCAGACATCTTCTCCACCAGCGCCGTAAGACTCGGTGCATCCTGTTATTATGTATCCACCATCAGATGTCTGCTGCACTGACAACAATACCACTTGCAATTAGTAGTAGGGCAATAGAGATCACCAGTACTATTCTTTTCATCTTTTCCTTTTCACCTCCTAATTTTGTTATGATCGAAGATTTTTATAAGCGTTTCGATATTTATTCATTAAACCCTTCTGCGGTAAAGGTGACAAATCGTGGGAGATAGCAAATGCAAAGGGGGAAATAAAAATGTCAGATCAGATAAAAATAGAAAAGCCAAGTGCTGAGCCGTATAAAGGTAAAAGGAAATTATATTGCATCCCTTTACTGTATACAGAAAAAGAAGCACAAAGCGATTATTTGGAAATGATTAGCCAGTATTGGGATCAAGTAGAAGAACATGTTTCGAAGATGGAGAAAGCGGGAAAGGTTATTAAGATCTATCATGAAGCGATTTATTCCGCTGGTGAGGATGGAATGAGCGAGCTAGAAAAGTTAAACGAAGAAAGTTACAAATTGGTGAAGAGCAAATGTGAAGAAGGTGCCGAGCTACAATCATTAGAGGATAAGGATTTATTCTACGAATTCATGGATTGGAGAAGATGCATGATAATACCCTTTAATAGCGAAAAAGTATTCAGTAAAGTTCTTGAATTTTATAGGGATACGAGCAAGAGGAGATACGAGCATATCGCGAAACGAATAGCTGAAACACTCGAAGAAGGAGAAACCGGTATGTTGATTATGAATGAGGAAGACCGAAGTAATATCCAATTTCTCTCAGATATAGAGATATTCATCGTGCATCCACCCGCTTTAGCTGACATTCAGCACTGGATTCGTGAACAATTAAAGATCGGGAAAGAAACATAAAAGATATATATACAATCCATTTAAGATTAAAGAGGTAGCTCAGCGTGTATCTGATAATAGTAGGGTTAGGCGGAATAGGAAGAAATCTGGTGGACATCGCAACGAAGGATAAGAATGATGTGGTGGTCATAGATGCGGATGAGAAGAGATGCAAAGAGATAGCCGAGAAGTACGATGCTTTAACCATTGTAGGCGATGCCACTGAGCGGTCCACCTTAGAGGAGGCAGAAGCGAGCAGAGCAGGTGCACTTATCGCTACCACTTCGGACGATGCTGCTAATCTGATGATGGCCCTGACGGCAAAAGAGTTGGGCACAAAGAAAACCGTTGCCGTTGTGAATCAGGACGAGCATGTAGACATGTTCAAACGTGCAGACATATTTCTGTTTGAAAATCCGGACATGACCGTTGCGCGGCATCTATATCTGTCAGCGAAAAGGCCGAAGATAAAAGATTTCCTTACCGTAGGTGGCGGAAAAGCGGAGATATTTGAGGTCGTTGTCTCTGAGGGGTCACGAGCAGTGGGGAAACCGTTGTCAAAGTTGCGTATAAAAGAGGCGATCGTGGTGGCGATAGAGCGAAATGGCGATATAATACTGCCAAAAGGCGATACGGTCATCCAGGTACATGATCAGATAACCACATTTGCAAAGGCGAAGGAAGTAGAGAAGATAAGTGCGCTTTTTGCACCGTAAAAGAGTTTAAGCCCTCCAAAATGCCGGTGTCAGCAGAACTAAAACGGTAAAGAGCTCCAACCGTCCCACCCACATGCAAAGGGACAGGATGATTTTCCCTATTATCGGAACAGAAGCGTAATCCAAAGATACAAGACCAAAACCAGGTCCTACATTACCCAGTGTCGCCGCTACTGAAGAAGCTGCACTGACCATATCCAAGCCTATCGCGCACATTGCAATCGAGCAAACTGCAAATATCAGGACATAAGAGATAAAGAAGGCACTGATACCTTGTAGTATGTCCTCAGAAATGGGTTTATTCCCCGTCTTCAGCACAAAAATAGCATGCGGATACAGAATTTGGTAAATCCTTTGCTTTATACTTTTTAGCAATACGTATATCCTGATGACTTTTATGCTTCCTCCTGTTGACCCGCCGCAAGCTCCGATGAACATCAGAGCGAACAGAACGATCTTGGATAAATCACTCCAGGTATTATAATCTGCGGTTACGAATCCCGTAGTGGTCATAAAGGAAACCACCTGGAACCCACCGTAACGGAATGCGTCCTGTAATGATCCGAACTCATGGATATACAAATCAGTGACTACTATAGCGATCGCCATTACGAGTAGTAAGCAATAGACCTGAAATTCCTTGTTTGAGGTTATCTTTTTGGGGTTTCGTATTAAAGAATAGTGCAAAACGAAGTTCATACCAGCGAGAAACATGAATACCACTATGATTAACTCCGCTATCGGGTTCATGTATCCACCGATGCTTTCAGGGTGAGGGGAAAAGCCACCGGTAGGCATTGTGCAGAATGCCGTACAGAACGAGTCGTACAAAGACATCTTCGCAACCAAGAAAAGTGCCAGAATTTCCACGGCTGTCAAAATTAGGTACATTGACCACAGCATTCTTGCGGTTACTTGAACTCGCGGTCTAATCCGTTCGGACATAGGGCCGGGGAATTCACGGTCAAATAGTTGGCTGCCTGCAATGCCGAACGTTGGCAGTATAGCGATGAAAAGCAGAATTACACCCATCCCGCCAAGCCACTGCGTGAAACTTCGCCATAGCAGTATGCTGCGATCAACCTGCCCTAAATTCAGCATCACTGTGGAGCCAGTGGTGGTGAAGCCGGACATAGACTCAAAAAAGGCATCCATTATTGGATTTTGAAATACTTCAATTGGACTTGACAGAGCGTAGAAGAGGTATGGTAGAGCGCCAAAAACGGCAACTGCAAGCCATCCAAAAGCAACAATGACAAAACCTTCTCGCCTTTTTATCACCCCTTCTAACCCTATCACATTCTTTAAAACCACGCCAATTGTGGTGGTTATCACAAGCGGGATTATCCAGGTCTTTATAACAAAAAGAGATACCGCACCCTCATCATACAGAGCCATAGCAAGCGGGACAATCATTAAAATACCCAGATACGTCAAGATGCTTCCTATGCCCCCGAGTATAATCTTTCCCTCCATACCTACACTTTTTTCTCTTTTACAAAATGCTTTCCTTTAGAAAAAGAACTTGTGCTAAAACTTTTTTGCTTCGCAAAAACTAACAATAAGAGTCTCTTTGTAATCACTCAAAATACATTTTGCATTGTCTGCTTAAAAATCCACGGATTTTTGAGCAGATGCGTTTCTTTGGTAAAGCTTTCTTTTTTAAAGAAAGGTTTGTGCGGGCACGCTCTTGATCGACACGTTCGCTACCAGCCAGACCCTCAATGTCCTCCTCCACATCGCTACCCTGCGAGCGCCAACCGTCCACGGTGAGTCCGCTCCCTTCCGGGCCTAAACCGGTATCCATAATAAAGGCACAATAACAAACCCTCCAGTTTGCCACCATACCACCGTCAACCCCGCAGGACGACATTTCTTCGTTAGACATCGAGCTGAAACTGATGGCTACGGTGCCTCCCTCGAGCTTCGCCTCTCGCATATCGGCGATTTCGAGTTGCAGAGGACGCCTAACCCCCCAGGCTAGCCCGCACATGAATACCTTTATCTTAGATTAATATAAAACAATGAAACTTTTTGGAAATCACGCGCTACGCTGATATTCAGCAGTACTTTTGCACCACGTGATTAAATACCTTCTCCTGATTGGATCGTGTCAAGGCATAGGTATCATCAAAACAGATACTTTCCAATTCTTTTACTATGAGCCGCAGCTGGACTTTTGTGGTTGACATCCTTGCAAGCCGATTCGTGTAGTATCCCATTGGTTTCGCCCTATCAGGGGATATATTTTTGACCACGCCGCAGTAGATGCAGTATGGATGTGACTTCAAACCTCTACTTCGCCCTTCATATTTATAAGGTAGCCATATATTTTCCGTTACGCCGCAGCTTTCGTGTTTACAATGGGTGTTCATGCTACTAACTGAGTATAGAAGGTACCCATATATAAATAGGCGGTCATGTACACAAAAATTTATTCTAATTCATCTAACCATCCGGCGGTTTTGTTTATCTTCCTCTTAAAGAATTTGCCGATGTTCGCGGGGGCATGCGCTTGATGATATTTGAAATATATATAATCGTCCATAACACCTACAATCTCTATCTTGCCAGTCCGATGAGACATCATATACTTAAACCTTTTACTGTGCCCGTTAAGCCTCTTTTTTGCTGCTTCTACAATTTCGTAGCCCTTATACAAAGGCACTTGAAAATTACTCATTACCCGCTTTACAGGTCGGCACTGGAATAGATAATAAGGGATAACACCGATACTCACAAGTTTATTTTGTAATTCCGCTAAATTCCCAGGATCATCATTCACGCCCTTAAGTAAAACAGATTGATTGTCCACTATCACGCCAGCGCGAATGAGCCGACTAACAGCGGCAGTAGCTTTCGCGGTAATTTCCCGTGGATGGTTAAATTGTGTTACTACATAGATTCGTCTATTTTCACGCGAGTTCTTTTCCAGTAGCGTCAATAACTCGTCATCTTCCAGGATCCTATCAGGGAATGTCACTGGAACTCTGGTCCCGAACCTTATGAAATCTAAATGCGAGATGTCCGAGAGCCGCTCTAAAAAGTCAGTAAGCACTTCCGTTGATAAAACAAAAGGATCACCACCGGTTATAAGCACGTTATTAATCTCTTCATGTCCTTCAATATATTTTGCTGCACCATTGAATCGCTGCATTATCTCTTCGGTTGGCAGACCAACTAACCTTTTTCTGAAACAATATCTACAATACATTGCGCATCTATTTGTCGCTAGAATCAAGGCAGTTTGCGCATATTTGTGCTGCAGACCGGGCATTATTGTGTTTTCGCGCTCACCGCTCGTATCATAAGAGCCCGCGAGATTTAGCTCTTCTTCTGAGGGAACAGCCATCTTCCTGATTGGGTCGTCAGGATCGTTTTCATCTATTAGTGACAAATAATAACGGGTAATACGCAGCGGGTGTATATCTCTAATTTCTTGTAATATTGCCCCTTTTTTAGGGTCCAATTCCATATATTCACCCAACTGTGCAATTGTGCTAATGCTTTCTTCGAGTTCCTTTTCCCATGCCATATTACAAGCTCCTTAATGGTTTAGACTCTTAACCCCTAAAGTTGATACAACAATGAATAAACGAGCCCAATTTCGTTTATCAGCCCAACCAAGACGAGAACAATCCGAAGTAGTTCGTCTATCCCCACTCGCACTAGACGACAAATTGACCAGTTTTCTGTACTTTTACCGTAGTGGTCTTTTTTATCGTTCTTACCTACGTATTAGAGGTATAAGCGCGATCATATAAAAGGCTTTTGCTTTTTTGCAGTTCTCACATAGCTTTAAATAAGGACCATTTCATATCGAGCTTTTGAGTAGCTAAACATTCACAGAAGATTAAGAGAACTCCAACTTCTCGAGCTTATCCAACGATTCTCTATTACCTATGACCACAACGGTATCGCCCTCCAGTATTTCATCTTCGGGACCTATATAGGATATGACCTTTTCATCTCTTATGATCGCGAGTATAGTCGTCCCAATTTTCTCCTTTATCCGCAGATCTTTTACTTTCTTATTTGCTATTTTCGCTCCATGCTCTACTTTTATGCTTTCTAAAGAAGCCGCTCCTGTCTCCGTAGCGAACTCTAAGAAATCCACGACTGCAGGCTTTATCAAGCTCTTTGCCAGCCTCCGCCCACCTACTTCCTCTACAATAACTACTTTTTTCACGCCTATACTGTATAACCTCTTAGCAGCCTCTTCCGAACTCGCTCTCACTACCAACTCTAAATTCTTGTTTATGTCTTTTGCGGTAACAGAGAGCAATAAATTGCTACAATCGGAGGGTAGAGTAGACACCAATCCGGAAGCACGTTCCACGCCCGCTTCCATCAATATACTATCTTTTGTGGCATCACCTTCCACTACGGGTATCTCATTCTTCCTCAGTTCTTTTACCACCTCTGGGTCGTGCTCAATTATTACAAAGTCAAGACAGTCGTTTCTGAATTCGTCTGCTATTACATTGCCCGTACGACCACCGCCGCAGATTATCTTGTGTTTTTGCAATTTCGCCACGCCCCTTTTTACCCGCGCTATACCATATGCTGTACTTAACCTCCCTTCCAATACAGATGCTATTAACTCTATTAGCACATATAAGGTTGTGCCAACGCCCATTATGATCAATGCAGCCGTAAATATTTTGCCGTTTTGTGTCTCAGGAACTATATCGCCGTATCCAACAGTGGTAACAGTTGCGATAGTTAGGTATAATGCATCAAAGGGGGTGAGCCCTTCGATATAGATAAAGCCCACTGTCCCTACCACACCCACCAGGAATAATAAGCAAAAAGCGATTTTTGCGTGTCGTATTGGTTCCATGTTCACAAATTTTTAAAAGTAATTTCATCCTTAAATTTCAAGTC
Source organism: Candidatus Methanophagales archaeon (assembly GCA_013139985.1). Taxonomy (GTDB): domain Archaea; phylum Halobacteriota; class Syntropharchaeia; order Alkanophagales; family Methanospirareceae; genus Methanophaga. The sequence continues at coordinate 6,503 of WSZT01000043.1, forward strand.
ACCGATGAGCGTGAGGCATCAATTTATTAACGACACTTATCATTGCTTTGCCAATCTTATCGCCGTGTTTAGCGAAGAAAGAGCCC
>WSZT01000047.1 GCA_013139985.1 Candidatus Methanophagales archaeon
TAAACCTGCTGAGATTCCGGAAATGGATATTGCAGAAGAAAAGAAAAAGGAGGGGCTTGAAAGCGTTCCGAGTGTGAGCCTCTTAGAAAGCGAAGGTGTTGCGGGAGCCTACAAATTGCTGTTTGACACTATTGTCGCCAAATACAAGCTTAAAAAGAGTTTTACACCAAGAGAACTCTTAGAAAAAGTAAAAAAAGAACCTTTTGCTGAAAGATTGGAAAAGGTAACTGAACTATATGAAAAAAATGTTTATAGAAATGTAGAACTCATGGATGAAGAAAGAGAAACTTATTTCAAATCGATAAAGGAGATCTTAGGTTTAGGAGGGTGAGATAAGAGATGCGATACGTATATCCTCTTTTGATCTTCGCAGGCATCTTTTTACTTATCGTTCCAACTGTGGTCCCGGTGCTGAAAACATCTGCTGATTTCTGCATGCTCAGCACGAACTGGAATGGATGTTCGCAGTTTGCAAAGGTTTTGGCTGAACGCGGTAACCTTGTTTGGATAATGAATCCCTATAATACTCTTGATTTAGATGAGAAGGGCGTTTTGATCGTTGTGGGTCCAGATGTAGATTTCTCATCGCTTGAGATAAAAGCAGTAAGTAATTTTCTTAACAGAGGAGGAACTCTTTTACTCGCAGATGATTTCGGCACTGCGAATACTCTCATAGCCGGATTGGAGATAGACTGGAAGTTTTATGATAGACCTTTAGGTGACATATTCTACGATAAGAGAGCGGATTTTCCGGTCGTTGCACGAATAGAAGACCCGGGACTCGCTTATAACGTCGAAAAGCTCGTTTTGAATGTACCTTCGGTTATCACAGGATCAGAAGGAGAGGCCTTCTCCTCAAAAGTCAGCGTAGTAGGCGGAAAAAGGGGGAGTTATCCGATTATGGCGGAAACAAGCTACGGTGAGGGAAGAGTGATCCTGCTCTCAGATCCAGACATTGTAATAAACGACATGATGACAGAGAACAGAAATTTTGTCGAGAATCTCGTGGCATATCTCGGCTCTGACCTCTTCTATTTTGATGATGCGCACCATCCTGATTTCAATCCATATTTAATCACAACAGTTTATGTACATCGAGAACTTGACAGAGAAAAAGCATTCATGGTTTTTACTTTTGTTGCGGCGTTATTGTTATTTATAGAAGGTGGAATTGCGGGGATAATTGTTCGGGCAATTGGGAGATTAATGCCTGCACATAGAGGGGGGGACATATATGAAGATCTGCCAGAAGGAATAGATATAAAAACAATTAAAAGAATAGTTAATGAAATACAAACAGGGACAAAATTCGGTGACAGTTATGAACAAGGAAGGAAGGGGAAGGGAATTTATAGAGCGGCTAAAAGAGGAAGTCAGTAATGCCGCAGTTGGAATGGACGAAGTCGTAGAGCTGCTGGCAGTTACTATGCTTTCAGGCGGGCACGTCGCACTTGAGGGAATCCCAGGTGTTGCGAAGACGACAGTTGCTAATGCGTTCGCCAGCGCTATTGGCTTATCATTCTCCCGTATTCAATTAACGCCCGACTTGATGCCCGCGGACATTATAGGGAGCGTGTTTTATGACCAGAAAGAGATGAAATTCCGTGTGCGAAAAGGCCCGATATTTGCTAATATTATACTTGCTGATGAAATAAATAGAGCAACACCGAAAACACAATCTGCATTGCTCGAAGCGATGCAAGAGCAGCAGGTTACTATCGAAGGGACTACTTATCCTCTACCAAAACCGTTCCTTGCTATAGCAACCATGAATCCTGTTGAGACCGAAGGGGTTTACAATCTACCTGAAGCCCAGCTCGACCGATTCATGATAAAAATCCAGGTTGGATACCTTGACCGGAATAATGAACTGCTTTTACTGAGAAAGAAAGAGAGTTCAGAGTTCAATACCGTGGAGAAAATGATGAACTGTAATGATGTTCTGTCGTTGATGAAGAATGCGCAAAAAGTTAAAGCAAGCAAAGTAATCATCGATTATATATACGAGATTTTATCGAGAACGAGAAACGATGAACGTGTTTTGCTCGGTGCGAGTCCAAGAGCAGCTGAACAGTTATTATTCGGCTCTAAATCCTTAGCATTCCTGAGAGGCCGAGCGTATGTCATTCCAGATGATATAAAAGAACTCGCTTCATGCGCATTGTGCCATAGAATAATAATAAAGACCGAGCATGAGATAGATGGCTTTAAGAGTGTGGCGTTAGTAAAAGAGATTTTGGATGATGTAGAGGTTCCGAAGTAGCCGAAAATGAAGCGAGAAGATATCTTGTTGCTCTTAGTCTTCCTGCTCTTTGTCCAGGGATACCTTTTCAGAAATATCTTTCCCGCTTTGCTTGGTTCACTGATCGTATATTATTTAATATATCTTCGTGTCGAGTTTTCTCCTGAGCTGGAATCGGGACGTGAGATAGGGCGGAAGTTGAAGGATGGAGAGCGAGTAAAAACGAAGTTGAGGCTGAAGAATCTCTGCACAAAGAGCATGGAGCTAGACGTTTTTGAGCAGTTACCCCCGAGTTTTAAAGCGGAGACACCTTCGCTGTTTCTGAATGGTCATGAGGAGAAGGAGGTTGAGTATAGTATCACGCCGGTGAGGGGGATATTTACCATAAAGGACCCTATAATACGGGTAAACGAATTACGAGAATTATACTACGA
>WSZT01000048.1 GCA_013139985.1 Candidatus Methanophagales archaeon
AAGTGCGGTCCTTGCAGAAATCGCCAGCGCTAAATCGCGGGGCAATCCTGCATATACACCACCATCTGCCATAGCATCTATTACAGCAGCAAAGAAAGCGATACCACTACCACTTAGCCCCGTAATAACGTCCATATCACGCTCCTTTACTATGTGTACAGCGCCAATAGCACTTAAAATCCCTTCTACTGTTCGCTCATCCGCCTCGCTCGCATAAATGCCACCACATAGCGCAGTTACCGATTCGCCCACTCGTGCCCCTATATTCGGCATCACACGGACTACCTTCCGCTCAGCGCCAAGATATGCTTCTATTACGCTTGTTGGCACGCCCGCCGCAACAGATATTAACAGCGTCTCTTCGTCCATAAACGGTGCAATTGATTCTACTACGCTTTGCATATCGTTTGGCTTAACAGCTAAAATCAAAATCCCCGCTTTCTTCGCTACCGCTTCGTTACTCGCGCATATTTCAATTCCCTGTTCGCTTTCAAAATCACTGAGTTTCTCCTGCTTCTCATCACTTATGAAAATCGCCCTGCGGGTACTATCAGCAGCCAGTAGTCCCTGAAGTATGGAAGCCCCTATGTTGCCTACGCCGATAAGGCCTATACTCTTCCCCTTTGCCACTCTCTCGCTCATTCCTTCATTGGGTTTATAAGCACAACATTATTACCCCTGAGTACCACAGAGCCAAGCACTCGCTTTCTTACTCCGTTCTGTATCTCGCTCGCACTACTAAGATGTAAATTCAAGTAGTCGTCTACCGACGTCAGTATACCTTCCAGCACGCACCGCTCCCCTTTCATCTCTACGTGTATCTGCCGCCCCACCATTCCCTGCACTCTTTTGTTTGGAAACATTTTCTCGTCCTTATTTATACTTCCCTTATACTACCTCTTTATTTAAAAAGGTCTTGTTTCATTTGTCTTGTAAAATCTCGTGCTTTTTGAAAGGTTTTTTTCAATGTACTAAATATAGGATACATAACGAGACATGCTCCACGACCTGATTATCGAAGGTAAAATTGTAAATCCCGATGCAATACATGATGCTCAGCTTGCTATTGATAATGGATATATTACTGCGATAAGGAAGCAGGGTTTAAAAGGCGAGCGCAAAATAGAAGCTCGAAAATGTTTGATCTTCCCCGGGTTTATTGATCAGCATGCACATTTACGGGAGGATAGCAGCCATAAATGGGATTATAAGGAAGATTTTAAGTCCGGTACTGCGGCTGCAGTTCATGGTGGTATAACCACTATCATTGACATGCCCAATACTCCTTTACCCGGCATAAGTTCCGACCGGCTAATAAAGAAGAAGAAGCTCGCGCGTACAGAAGGCGTAATTGACATACTCTTCTATGGCGGTGTTTCTGATTCCAACATAAATACGATTGCAAAGATGCAGAAAGAAGTCATAGCGTATAAGATATATCTCGCTGAGACAACGGGCGGATTGTATATAGGCGATGAGGTGCTGCCAAAAGCGATTGCAGCAGTAGAAGCGACTGCAAAACCTCTTGTCATTCATTGCGAGGACCAGCGGGTTATAGAGAAGATGCGCAAAGGATTAAAAGTAACGGCTCATAGCGAGCTGAGACCAGAAGAGGCGGAATTGTCTGCAGTTAAGAAGGTTTTAGCTGCTGCTTCCGGCGACACTAAAATTAAAATTAAAATTGATATAGCTCATGTTTCTGTTTACAGGACGTTAGACCTTATAGGGAAAAGATTTCACTGTGAGGTAACACCGCATCACTTATTCTTTACTAAAAAGGACGTACAGGCGAATGCATTTTTAAAGGTTAATCCGCCTTTGAGGTCAGAAGAGAATAGGCTGCTATTGCTGGATGCTTTTAAATCTGGCAAAATCGATTTCCTCGTCACAGACCATGCGCCACATACGAAAGAGGAAAAAGCACGTGATTTCTTTGAGGCACCAGCAGGTGTTCCTAATTTAGACACATACGGGAATTTCGTGGCCTGGCTGATTGTACACTGTGGTGTCCCGCCCATGCTTATAGCAAGGGTATGTGCCTATAATCCTGCAATGTTTTTGGGATTACACGATAGAGGCAGCATAGAAGTAGGAAAGAGAGCGAATTTGTCTATTCTTGATATACATAAGCCCGTGAAAATCCGCAGTGAACATCTATATACAAAATGCAAGTGGTCGCCATTTGAGGGTTATGAATTCCCTGGGGCGGTGAGGCATGTCATATTTAATGGCATAGTAGTGACGGAGGATGAAGAATCGCACATTTAAATATTTCCCGATATTATGAATTATAGGACCTAATAGTTAGTTACATTCATAAATAAGATCAAGAGGAAAGCGCCATGATTATAGAGACCATCATTGCTGCAATATGGCTGATGCTGCCAGCGTACATAACGAATTCAAGTGCCGCGTTCTTTGGCGGTAAAACACCCATAGACCGGGGTATTTATTGGGGTAAAAACAGGTTGCTGGGTGATGGTAAGACATACGAAGGCTTCTTAAAGGGCTTCTCCTGCGGGTTCATCGTTGGCATCATTCAGCAACTGTTTTCGGGCTCTTTTGGGCCTTTTCCATACTTTATCGTCACTTTAGTTTGCTTATCTGCGGGTGCAATGCTTGGCGACTTGCTTGGAAGTCTCATAAAGCGGAAAATAGGGCTAAAACGAGGTGCACCCCTTCCTTTAGTAGATCAACTGGACTTCGTAGCCGGTGCCTGGCTGCTCCTGCTCGTGTTTGCACGAGATTGGTTCTTTGCTGCTTTTACCTTAGATGTGGTCATTGCAGTCCTTATTATTACGCCTCTATTGCATCTGTCTGCAAATTACATCGCCTTTAAGATGGGGAAGAAGAAGGTACCCTGGTAAAATCACTCTGCTGAGTGGGTAAAACTTTTGGGGATCATTCAATTTCACAGATTCGTCTAATCTCCTCTATTGCCCTTGGGTTTAGGGATACTTCTAAGCCATAGGACGTTGGCTTTGAAATAATATGCTTATTGATACAAGTTAATTATGGGAGATTTAAATTTAAAGATGGAAGTATCAGAAGAAAGCCCTTTACGAGCTATATTTGGAAGTCACCCGCAGGTAAAAATCGTAGAAACTTTGGTCCTACATCCCGATTTTGACTACAGTCTCATCGAATTAGCAGAGAATGCAGAAGTACCCAAGGCCATGGTATTCGCACTGAAAGACAAGTTTTTGCATTATCAGATCATGAAACCCACAATGAACGTGGGGCGCATCCAACGATATAAATTCAATGAGAACAGCCCTGTGGGTAAGTTGTTGAATTCTCTCTCCTTCAAATTGGCTGATATAGATATAGAGTTGCTACTCAAAGGAGAAGAGGCTATAAAAGAAGTAAAAAAGCAGGTAGAAGTTGTAATTACGTAGTACTATCCCTCTTTTTCTGGTTTTAGATTCATACACGCAACCCTGTGAGAGCTACAAGATTGCAATTTCGGCTTCTCTTTAAAACAGACTTCTGTTGCCTTACTGCACCTATTTGCATAAGGGCATCCTTGCCCGTCATTTTTATTATTCGTGGGCACCACGGGAACATTTGCACTCAGTGTGGGCGCAGCTTTCAACAGGTCTTCTGTGTATGGATGCAGTGGGCTACTTATTATCTCATTTGATGGTCCTTCCTCCACTATATTCCCCTTCAACATCACTGCGAGCCTATCGCTTATCTTCCTTGCTAATGCGAGGTTGTGCGTGATGAAAAGCATACCAATCCCCCTCTTCTCCTGCAGATTGAGTAAGAGTTTCACGACTTTTGCCTGCGTACTGGCATCTAGGGCTGAGGTTGGTTCATCAGCAATGAGCAGCTTTGGATTCAGTATGAGTGCCCGAGCAATGCCAACCCTTTGCGCTTCCCCCTGACTCAACTGATGTGGATATTTATTCATGAAACTCTGTGTGGATGGCAACTCAACCTCCTCCAATATGTGCCGCACCATACTCTCTCGCTGCTCGCGATTACCCAGTTTTTGTATGTCTAAGGGCTCTTTCACCGCTTCTTGAACGGAAAGGCGATGGCTTAAAGCTTCCATTGGGTTCTGGAATATCATTTGAACGCGTCGATAGAAGTTTTTGTCCCTGTCGAGAATTCGTTTCCCTTCAAGATACATCTGCCCTTCTGTGGCTTCAAAAAGTCCTATGACGGTCTTAGCTGTTGTTGTCTTTCCCGAGCCCGACTCACCCACTAACGCTAATGTCTCTCCCTCATACAGCGTTAGATCAATAGAATCAATTGCTTTTACGGAATCAAAGGTCTTACTCACGTCTCGCACCTCCAAAAGTGGTATGATTCCTCCCCTATGGCAGGCAATGAACCGGCCGTCATTTTCTTCTAACTTCGGCGCTTTCTCCCGGCAGATACCAATTGATTGCGTGCAGCGAGGGTGAAAAGGGCATCCGGTATCAAGGAACTCCATCATACCTTTTATCCCCTGTAAATCCTTTGTCGTTGTCATGTTGGGATAGCATCTGATCAGTCCTCTTGTGTATGGATGTCTTGGGTTAGAAAGAAGAGCGGGAGTAAAACCAGATTCTAATATCCTACCGGCATAGAGCACTGCCATTCTATCCGAGAGCATGGAGGCTGCGTAGAGGTCATGGGTTAATAAGAGTATTGTCAGTTCTCGCTCGTTACGCACATTACAAATCAAATTAATTATTTCTACTTTGGTAAGGGCGTCTAAAGCTGTTGTGGGCTCGTCCATAATAATCAAATCAGGATCGTTTGCCAGTGCCATTGCTATCAACACCCGCTGCTTCTCGCCTCCGCTCAACTGATGTGGATAGGCTAAAAAGCGCCCCTCCGGGAGATTCACCATCTTCATTAGCTCTTCGGCTCGTCTCTTCGCATCATACCTATCGCGCAAGTTATGTGCCACAATAGGCTCCGATACCTGGTCCAGAACGGTATATACAGGATTTAACGCATTCTCTACGTTCTGGAATACCATTGCAATCTGGTTCCATCTTATCTTCCTCAGCGCTTTTTCTGGCACTGCCACCAAATTCGTACCATCAAGCAAAATCTCACCTCTGACAGTGCCCTCTACGAGTCCCATGATGCTAAGCCCAAGAGTGGTTTTACCACCGCCCGACCCACCAACAATAGCCAGAGATTCGCCCCTTTTCATGTTGAGATTTATGCCATGTAATACCTTCCTTTTGCCATACGATACCTCCAGTTCCCTTAGTTCTAACATTGCCACTCTTCCTGCTCCATCTCTCTTAGACGTGGGTCCATTGCTGTTTCAAATGCATGTCCTATGAATACGAGAGCCATTATCGTAGCTGAGAGTGCAAGTCCGGTTGGAATGAGCCACCACTTCCAGACGTCAAGATAGTAGAATCTGAGTGCGTGGTGCATCATCAATCCCCAACTCACTGTTGAGATGTCTGCTATGCCAAGGAATGCCAAACCCGCTTCCATAAATACACCCCGCGTTGCGCTATGTATAAATACCGCGAACAGTATTGGATTGAGGTCAGGTATTATATGCCGGATTACGAGATAGAGCTTATTTGCTCCAAACGTTCTTGCTGCGTAAACACTCATTCTTTCCTTTAGAGACAGTGTTTGTGCCCTTACCAGTCTCGCTCCACCCTGCCACGTCAAGATAGAAATGAGAAAGATAAGTGTCCAAACATTTGGTAGGACATAGGCTGCTACTAAAATGATTACTATAAATGCCGGTATCACTATAAGTGCATCTATCACTCTCATCAGTATCTTATCGTATAATCCACCGACCAGGGCAGCCGATGCCCCGATAACCGTACTGAGAATGGTTGTGAACACACCCACACCTAAAGCCACTAAGAGCGTGTTTTTCGCACCGCATAATAGACGACTCCAAATATCCTGCCCTATATCGTTTGTTCCTAACCAATGCGCGAGGGACGGCGGCATAAGGATTGAGTGGCTTGGCTCTCCCGGGTCATAACGAGCAAGAAAAGGTGCAAATATCGCAATAACTAGCACTAAGCAGAGCAGAACTAACCCGAGCTTCCCAAAGTTGTTCCGCGTCAGTTCACGCCAGTAGTTATTGTGCATATTCGGTGTTAGCATCCCCTATTCTCGGATCTATCTTTCTATATAGCAGATCAACGACGAAGTTGGCAAGTATAACAAACACCGCAACAATGAAGAAAACGCCTTGTAGAATCGGATAATCGCGCATGAACAGCGCGTTATAGGTCAAAAGTCCCACACCGGGATAAGAGAAGATTATTTCGATGAAAAGTGCACCTGTAAAGATTATACCCACCCTTACTCCTGTCGTAGTGACAATAGGAAGCATCGCGTTTCTACCCGCGTGTTTATATCGCACTGCCACCTTAGATAGACCTTTTGCTTTTGCTGTCCGGACAAAGGGCTCTTTTAGCGTGGTTAGCATTGTATTCCGCATCAGGAGATAAGAACCGGGTATCTGCGCTAAGGTCAATGCGATAAGAGGTAAGACAAGGTGCTGGGCTATATCAAGCATGCTATCTATACCAGATAGACCGGAAGAGGGCGTTTTTGCGCCCTGTAACGGTAGGCAGCCGAGATAAACGGCAAAAACCAGCAGCAGAATAATGCCGATGAAGAAGTTCGGAAAGCCATTTAAAATCATGGTTGTGGTGAGCAGGGATTTATCACTGATCTTACCCCGCCTCCAGCCAGACTCTATACCCATGATTATGCTTAGTACGGTGGAAAGAAGAAGCGAAGAGCCAACGAGAAGCAGGGTCCAGGGGAGTGCTTCAAGGATTATATCTAATACCGGGGCGTTATAGTAGTATGAGTATCCAAAATCACCGTGCATAATGCCCGTTAGATAAACGAAGAACTGACTCCAGAGTGGTTCATCTAAAGCAAAGCGGTGCAGTAGCTCGGTTCTTAATTCCGGCGTCATCTCAACAAGGACTTCTTCCCCACAGATTGCGGTAAGTGGGTCGCCCGGCATCATCCGCGGTAGTAAAAAAATTAGGACTAATATTATGAGGAAGGCTATAACATAGGTTCCAATTTCTGGTATCTTCCTCATTTACGCTCAGTCTTTGCTTCGTCTTATTGTCAGATACGCCACTGCAGTTAGTGCAAGGATCGAAATTAGAAGTTCAAAACCAGGAACTGGCGCTTCCGTGGCTGCTGGTGCGGGAGCCTCTACTTGCCCTTTATACTCCATAAAAGCTAGCTTGTTCAGTGGGATAGGTATACCGGATGCAATACCGCCCATAGTATAATAAATGTCAACGCTGCCGTCATGACCCCAGTACCACGTTGGGTAGTAAAGGGTCAAAGCAGGGAGCTCCTCTGCATATACCTTCTGAATTTCTCGCACCATCTCCTTCCTCTTCTCCTCGTCCATCTCATGCAATTGCGCTTCGAGCAACTGGTTCAAAGTATCATTTTTCGTGTAATTCGCACTATATCCGAACTTGCCAAGAATTACTTTGTTCAGAATTGCCGGGTCTCCCCCGATCCCACCATGTCCGCTTACAGCCAAATCGAATTGCCGAGTTATGACCCTGCTATCTAGCGTTTTCCATTCAAGGCTTCTGAGATTAACTTTTATCCCTATGTCTTCCAACTGCCGCGCAATTATCTCGGCGACACGTTCAAAACCAAAACGAGAAGCTGTTATAAGTTCAAGTTCAAGTACTTCCCCATCTTTCCAATAGTAGCCGTCCTCTTTCAGTTGGTATCCTTGGTCTTCCAGAATGTCCTTTGCACGCTCTGGATCGTATTCATAGTAGGGGATGTTGGGATTGTAATAGGGAGTGGTAGGAGAAAGCAGTCCCGGGCTTCCTTGAATTGCATGTCCGCGTTGTGCTATTTCCACCAGTTCAGTCCGGTTTATCGCATAGGCGAGGGCATGCCTGAACTCTTTAGAAGACATTGGCTCCTTATTGTGGTTTATCATGAGCTTGGCGTTCCAATTCCCCGATTGGTTTATTATCACGAAACCCGCCGCTCCGACCTCCGCCACAGTCTCCGGTAGGATAGCAGTAGCGGGAACTTCATTTCTCATTAATGCCGTAGCGGACATTTCCTCGCTGATTTTTACAAATTTTAGGCTGTCTATGTCTGGTTTTCCGCGATAGTAATCCTTGTTGACTTTATAGAGATAGGTGCCATGTGTTTTGCTGTAATCAACGAGTTTAAAGGGTCCGGTTCCTATCAGTGATTCCTGTTCTCTAAATTCGGCTGGATCAACGACATCTTGCCATATATGCTTTGGAAGAATGGCTAAGGTGCCTGCATCATTATTAAGGAAGGGGGCATAACGCTCGTTCAAGTATATCTTCACGGTATATTCATCAAGTACCTCAGCCTGCTTTAGCGATTTCAGGTCTACCCACCATGAGGGATGTTCCTTAACATAATTGTAGGTAAAAGCGACATCGTCAGCCGTAAACTTCTCACCATCGTGCCAGGTAACGCCTTTGCGCAAGTGAAAAAGGTATGCATTTTCATCTTCGAGGTACTCCCAATCGGTGGCAAGCGCGGGCACAAAACCTTGTGTGTCCTTCCATAGCAACGTATCAAAGATGAGACTCATCCTTACGTACCCGGGACCCCTTGGATAGTGCCCATGAGGAGTGGGATAGCCCCAATCACCAGTGGGATCCGCAATTATATATGTTACATCTCCTGCGTTTGTGTTCCCGGAATCTGCTTGGGCGATGGCCAGGCCTGTTAACAAAGAGAGCAGTAGAATTGACAATAACGTTACAATAGCGACATGTTTATTCTTCATCTTCGTTCGCACCTCCACTTATGCCTTCACCTTGAAGAAATTTCTCCTCGAATGTAATACCCGCTCCATCCATCTGATAATATCCCCGGTTGTAGCATGGGACGCAAAAATATCCCCCGTTCTCTGCCACAGCTCGACTTTGCATTACGCTCTCGCCACAAATCGAACATCTTACCGAAGCGAACATAGGCGCGTACTCAGGCACTACCATTTTCAGACGCTTTGTTATGAACATCTCATCCGCAGGTTCTTCTACTTCCGTAATTGACATCTCGGCAAACAACTGCATCAATCTTTCATGCTCCTCTGGGGTTGGCTCTTCACGCTTAGCAACTATCTTATCGAACAGCTTATAGGCTTCGGGATACATATCCCTACGACGATCCTCAAAATCGGGATTTAAAGCTATTCTTATTGCTGTTCCATCCCTTTTCGCCACAGTTACTGCGGTCTTGCCGAAATCACGATATATCAAGGCGTTATTGCCAAAGGAACAGCCGGTGACCATTTGTACACCGTCGCTGAAACAGTTATTGGTCTCAATAATCGCAATTACCTCTTCCATACCCTGGCTTTTTAGACTCAATTCTCGCATTGCAATATAGCCAGCCTTCACTCCGTATGCCATATGCCCGCATAGATGCCCATGCAACTCGCCCGCTTTATAGAGCAACCCTTGGAGATCTCCCGCCTCAATTAACCTCTCAATTCCCGCTCTAACGCGATTCGCCATTTCCTTCTTGTTTATCATCTCTATCACACCAAAACCCAAAAATACCAAAACGCCAAATGTAAAAATATAAATGTGTAAGATAGCACTTACGCTTTAATTGTAGTAATGATCGTACCCCCTATATAAATATGTATGATTTTAACAAAACCGAAGATCTTTTAATATGAAGTCACAAAATATACCCTTTGGTGTGATTTTGGGGCATGTGGCTCGTCAAAGTGGATACTCATGGCATTCTTGGTATAGTATTGCCACTCAATCGTCACACCAAATTTTTAGCGGATTCTCTCTTTTCCCTTACTAATCATTGAATAAAACCGAAAAATATATATAAACCGCCACATATGCACAGGATATATTAGAAAGATGGCGGATGATAGGAAGAAGGGAGATGCTTAAGATATATGGTCAGAGATGAAGTAGAAGATGTGAAGGAGGGAGACGAACTTTGGTTTTAACCGAACATTTTCCGGTGCTTGTCATTGTAATATCGATGTTTGCAGCCTTTACTATTCTGATCGCCGGAAAGGTGAACAAGAAGGCCGCATTCCCTATCGCCTTAGTAACCATCTTCATACAACTATTGTTGTCTTTGTCCATTTTAAAGCGGGTCCTGACAGAAGGGACTATACATTACTGGTTGGGCGGCTGGTCGCCACCCTGGGGTATCGAATACGTAATAGATACGCTAAATGCGTTTGTATTGGTTGTTGTGCTATTCATGAGTTTTATGTGTGTGATATATTCAAAGCGAAGCATAGAGAAAGAGCAACCGCGTAATATTGTCCTGTTCTATGTAGTCTTTCAGCTTCTCGTTACTGGTTTATGCGGTATTACTGTGACAGGAGATATATTCAATCTGTACGTTTTCCTGGAGATTTCTGCCTTAGCGGCGTATGCATTAATAGCCGTTGCAGGTGGAAGGGCGCTGAAAGCGAGCTATAACTATGTGATACTGGGTTCCCTGGGTGCCTGCTTCTTCCTGTTGGGTATTGGTTTCCTGTACGCCGTTACGGGCACGCTAAATATAGCGGACCTTTCAAGGCTGTTACCACCGCTATATGGGAATAGGGCAGTGCAGGCGGCGTTTGTATTCTTCGCAGTTGGATTGAGCATAAAGGTCGCGTTATTCCCGCTACACGTATGGCAGCCGGACGCATATACGTATGCACCTTCTGTCGTGAGTGTGATAATCGCAACAGCGATGGCCAAAGTATCTGTGTATGCGCTTATAAGGGTTATCTTCTCCGTCTTCACGATCGAGTTCATCGATACTTATGTTGGTATAGATGTGGCTCTCTGCTGGATAGCAGCAATGGGTATAATTGCGGGGTCGGTGCTTGCGATAATGCAGACAAATTTGAAGCGGATGCTGGCTTATTCCAGCGTTGCGCAGATAGGATATATAGTACTGGGAATAGGACTAGCACCAATGTCTGCATGGGGGCTTGTCGGTGCGGTTGCGCACATATTAAACCATGCGATAATGAAAGGCTGCCTGTTTATGGCCGCCGGCGCATTCATATATAAGTTAGGACTTCGGGACATCCGTGATTTCGAAGGTTTGGGGAAGAAGATGCCGTATGCGAGTGCGGCATTCACGATAGCCGCAATATCTATGATTGGGGTACCGCCGTGCACGGGCTTTGCAACGAAACTGTTTTTAATCCTCGCATCGTTACAGGCTACGGAAACTTTGCCCGTTTCCGGTTACATCTTCGTTGCTGTGCTCCTGACCAGTACACTTTTAAACCTCGCTTATTTCTGGCGTGTAATAGACCGCATTTATTTTGTTAAGTCGGAAGAGGGAGATGGAGGAGGACGAGAAACAAAGAAGGCTGATGTTCCTCTTAGCATGGTTGTTCCGATGTTAATCCTCGCGGCTCTTTGTATTGTCGTTGGTATTTTATGGCTTACAAAAGTGCCTTTACCTTTTATTGGACAGGTGTTAACTGATTTAGGAGCGGGGGTGTTGCCGCAATGGTAGAGATGCTTACGCCACTGTTTGTTATTTTATGCCCACTAATTGCAGCGCCATTGATATTGTTACTGGGTAAATGGCCGAATATACGCGAAGGAGTGACGATCGCCGCGAGCATAGCGACGTTCTCGCTCGTTCTGTCCATGATAAACCCGATTGTAGAAGGAGAAGTTATCCGCATCTCGTTTCAGACGTTATTACCTGGTGTGGCAGTTGGCTTTAAAGTGGATGCTTTCGGTATGCTTTTCGCACTCACTTCGTCTTCCCTCTGGATATTAGTCTCATTCTATTCCATAGGTTATATGCGGTCTCTGAAGGAGCATGCGCAGACACGTTTCTTCTTTAGCTTCGCTCTTGCTATATTCGGCGCCTTAGGCATTGCGATGTCCGCGAATTTAGTCACGATGTTCATCTTTTACGAGATCTTAACTGTCTCGACATATCCGCTGGTTATTCACGATCAGACAGCAGAGGCGTTGAGCGCGGGCCATAAATATTTCGCGTATCTGCTCACTTCTGGTACTTTCTTCCTGTTTGGCTTGATGCTGACTTATTATCTTACGGGCACCACGGATTTTACGAATGGCGGGATAGCGGCACTTGCGGCTCTTAATCCCGTACATAAATGGACACTGATAATTTTATTCTTCTGTTTCCTTTTGGGGTTCCTGAAGGCAGCGTGGATGCCATTTCATTCATGGCTACCCACGGCTATGGTAGCACCGACACCGGTAAGTGCGTTATTGCACGCAGTGGCAGTGGTGAAGGCGGGCGTGTTCGGGATCGTTCGGATTGTATGCTACATATATGGAGTGGATTTAATGACCTCGCTCGGACTTGGTCTGGCGCTTGCATGCATAGCCGGCTTTACAATGATCGTTGCCAATCTGTTTGCCATTGCACAAGATAACCTGAAGCGACGACTCGCATATTCCACCATAAACCAATTGTCATATATACTGTTGGGAGCTGCGTTGTTAACTCCGGATGGAATAAAGGGTGCAATGATGCACATACCTTTCCACGGCTACATGAAGATAACGCTCTTTCTCTGTGCCGGTGCGATAATGGTGGCGACTGGAAAGAAGAACATAAGTGAGATGGCGGGCATAGGAAAGACAATGCCGGTAACGATGCTAGCATTCTCCGTAGGTGCACTTGGTATGTGCGGCATTCCACCTGCGGTTGGTTTCATAAGCAAATGGTTTTTATGCGCAGGGTCCGTGGAAGCAGCCGAAACAATTTCACCGGTAATGATTATATTCCTGTTCGTCCTTCTGATAGCTTCTTTGCTGGATGTCGTTTATTTCTTCCCCATAATACATACCGCATTCTTTAAGGATCCGGAAGGTGTGGCGGGAGAGCCAAAGGTAAAAGAAGCACCGATGTTTGTGGTCATTCCGTTAGCTATAACTGCGACATTCTCGATTATATTCTTTTTAGCGTTCATTCTGAGGCCGGTAGATGTGCTTGCCCCATATGTAGATATGCTCTCAATGCACATCTATGACCTTGTAGATATAGCAAGTGGAAATGTGTTTACGTAATAATTTATTTAACTAAAACCGTGCATGTATCTTATTGTATACAAAGAATATTATTTCTTTGGTAATGAGTGCTTTCTTTAAACCCTTTAGAAAAGTGTTTACGGAAAAAGCTTCGCGAAAAGAAAGGGGTTTTAAAAAACAGTATAGAAGGCGGTTAAGGTGGAAGAGAGAGAAGAAAAGATAAGAATAGCGCAGGTTTCTTGTGGTACCATCTATGGGCACGTGCAACATGAGATAGAGCGTGCAGTGGAAGAGATAGGTGCAGAGATATTTGTGCCCGAAGTTGACTTAGATTACGTAGCAGAGAAGGTGGACGAATTCGGATATGACTTTGGCGCAAGCTGGGGATTAAAAGTAGCGATGGCACGGGGATATGCAGTGGCAGAAGGACTATACGATGCTGATGCGGTATTTATTGCCGGATGTCATAAATGTCCACGAGGTGCGATTATAAGGACGGAAATAAGACGGATACTACAGAAGCGAACAAAATTACCGCTTGTTATGTATCCATTCTCAGAAAGGACACAAGCAGGCGAATTGCTTACGAGATTGGAAGCGCTGATTACAATAGTGAAACGGAGATGGATACTGGAGCGGACAGTGCAGGAGGGGCTTACTGCGGGTATTGATTCCGGCTCTACGACAACAAAAGCGGTGATAATGCAAGATGACGAGATATTAGGGGCGACGTGGTCGCCGTCACGGGAGGTAGTAAAGACAGCGGAAAAGGTTTATGCCGAGGCGTTGAAGATCGCGGGCGTGAAGCGAGAGGATATAGAGGCACTGGGAACAACGGGTTACGGCAGACACACATTAGGCGATCATTTCAAAGCGGATTTGGTGCAGGAAGAGCTAACAGTAAACTCGAAGGCTGCAATGTATCTCGCGGGCATTGAGAAGGGCGAAGCAATGATCATTGACATCGGGGGGATGGACAACAAGATAATAACGGCAAACAATGGCATACCCGATAATTTCACGATGGGCGGGATATGTGCAGGAGCTTCTGGCAGGTTCCTGGAGATGATAGCACGTCGGTTGGGAGTAGATGTAGTAGAGATGGGTAAGTTAGCGCTTAAAGGCGATTATAATAATGTGAAGACAGACAGTTATTGTATTGTTTTTGGTATTCAGGACCTCGTATCCGCGTTATCAAGCGGAGCGAGGCGAGAAGATGTCGCGGCGGCTGCTTGTCATTCGGTAGTCGAGCAGGTGAAGGAGCAGTTGTTACAGGAGATAGATCTCAGACAGCCGGCAATAGAAGTAGGTGGGACCGCCCTGGTCGAGGGCGTGCCAGTAGAGATGAACAATGTACTAGGATTTGAGGTGATCGTACCGAAATATCCACAGTATATAGGCGCAGTTGGTGGAGCACTGCTCTCTTCGTCCTTCAGATAATGGACGTTAAAATAATCCGGAGCCGAAAAAGGAAGAAGACGATAAATGCGAAAGAAGTGGACGGTGTAATACAGTTATATCTACCGATGGGGCTCTCACGTGAGGGGGAATGCAAATACGTTCAGTGGGCGAAGAATCGATTCGGGGCGCAGCGACGTAAAAATGAATTGGGGGCAGATAATGCCGATGCCGTGCTGGAACTACGTGCTCGTGAACTGAACAAGCGTTATTTTGGCGGTAAGCTCTCGTGGGTACAGATAGGCTATACGACCGAGCAGAATGCACACACGTTTGGGATTTGTAACACGGCGAAAAAAACGATTCGGATATCAGATCGCCTGCGGGAAATGCCGAAATTCGTTCATGATTATGTCGTGGTGCATGAACTTGCACATCTGAAGGTGCCAAGACACGGACCTGAGTTCTGGAAACTTGTGAATAGATTTCCGAAAACTGAGCGAGCACGTGGATATTTAATGGCGATTTTGATGGGAGATTAATGGTGGGGACTCGTAAAGTACAATATAACCATAAGCAACCCCTTTTAAGGTTGGAATCTTTTCTGTTCTATATCTTCCGCTTCTATCGGGTACTTCTTTATCCTTATCGGCTCAATAAACAGGCTTATAACAATTTCTGCTATAGCTCTATTACCGCCCCTGCGCCACACCACTCTACCTTCTCTGAGTACATCGCCATTATCTGCTCCTTATGTACAGTGCAATGACAGGGTATTATCTTTTTTATCCCCCGTAACAGCTCCAGCTTATCACACCCATGAAAACCGCCTATCACACCGTATACATCACCGAAATACGTTGCCGCATCTACAATGTTCTTCAAACCCGGATGTGCACAGCCTGTTAGAACAACTACACCTCCTTCTGTCTCCAGAACCAAGGACTGCTCTTTTGTCTTCAGCCCAAGTTCGCCAGTTGTATGAACTCCCGGAGTAATATCTCCTGGTCCTGATACCTCAATAACCTTCGCGACCTGCTTCGCAATCGTCTTCTTTAATTCGCTTGAGAATGATCTGGGTAGATACACCTCGACCTCTGGGTGCAACACTGCATCAAGACCACCAACGTGGTCCCAGTGCTCGTGCGATAGTGCAATAACATCTATGCTTTCTCTTCTCAGCTCCAACTGCTTCATGTTGTAAGATAAAATATCGTCAGATGCACCTGTATCAAATAGTATCTTACTATTATCTGCTTCGATCAGGCAAGAGAACCCCCAGTCACTCTTTAAACTGCCCTTCGCTTCGTTGTCATATACTATTCTCAGTTTCACTTTTTTCACCCTTTATAACTGATAATTTTTTATTATTTGTTAGTATTAAAAGAAAGAAATGGAACTGAATGTGAAGGCAAATGTATATAGAGTATTACAGATCAATAAGCTAGCTATAGCGAAATTCGTTATCCCCTTTTGCCTCGCTGGCGCAGCAGGGGTATTCTTCTGGCTATTCACCGAGCCAAAAGTGTATGCAACATATGCGGCAGTGCTCACCACTTATTTCTTTATGCCTCTCTTCGGCACGGAAGCGGCTATTTTTGCGGCTTTACACCCTAACATTGGCATCCCCCTATCCCCCGCAGCCATCATAGCCTTTATGGTTTTTGTTGACGGTACCCTTTCTTTATTCCTGGTCTGGAACTTAGACTATGCGAAGAAGATACCATATCTAGGAAAGCTTGTAGAATGGACCGAGGCAAAAGGAGAAAAAGCATTAAGGAAATATAAATGGGCGGAGCGATTAGGGTTTGTAGGGCTTACTGCTTTTGTCATGATACCATTCCAGTATACGGGCGCTGCTGTGGGATCAATAGCAGGTAGGATATTAGGAATGACGTCCTTGATGACCTGGCTTGCAGTAGTTCTTGGCTCTTTTCTTCGATCTACCCTGATAACACTCGTTTATATGGGTGTGCTGGCTTTTTTTTAGCTATAACCTGTGTATTTGTACAGCTAATCTAAAGAACCACGAGATTTCACAAGATTAACACAAGTAAAAAATACGAAAAAGTTATAAACAGCTATATGCAAAACACCATTTAGTAACAGGATATCTATTGAGGGCGCACGATGACAGAAGCAAGGCAGACGAAAAAGCAACTTATCAAAGAAGGTCGGTACTATATACTGCTAGCCTTACTAGTTATTGCACTATGCATGAAACAAATATCAATTCAGGATAAAATTGTTATGCGATTTGGGTATTATGATTACACAGCACTTATTAGCGCAATTAATCCCGATTTCGCGCTGATATTTCAAAAAGGGATTTACTTGTCACTTACATATTTAATGACATTTACATATATCATAATATATCCCTCTGCTGTATTTTTCACAGCCTTAATATTGATCCATTATAGAGAGACGGTTTTATTCAAACGAGCTGCATTGATGTTCTCGCTCAATTATTTAATTGCATTTCCTTTTTTCATGCTCTTCCATGTATCCACAACCGGAGCAACTTTACCGGGTGTGGAACCACTCATATACGAGCAATTTCCACGTATATGCACGGCTATTACTACCATTGATCCTTTAGACAACTGTTTTCCGAGTTTGCATGTGGCAATGGTATTCAGTGCATTTTTAATTATGTGTGGCACTAATTACAGACGTTATAAGATTTTTACATACTTTGCAGTTCCTGCCACGATCTTTGCCGTATTGTATCTTGGCATACACTGGCTAATAGACATCCTTGCAGGCATAGCTATAGCCCTTTTCACGTATTATCTGGCCAAATCATTTTGCAAGTCTTCGCGGACTATCTCTTCTGGCACTTCTGAAACAATATGAACCATGAGATTACACAGATTTCCACAAACCTTTTCTTAAAAAGAAAAGCTTTACCAAAAGAATATTTATCTTTTTCTTTTAGCACAGGCTAAATTTTCTTTTTGTAAAAAAGAAAAAGTGTTGTGTTAATCCTGTAAAATCTCGTTGTTTTTATATTGGTAAACATATTACCTTTTTATGTCAGAACGTCGGAAACTACTATTGCTGTCCACATCCATTCTAATAAGTATCACGACTATACTTTTCATCCTCTTCTACTCACCCTACAAAATAACCAGTGAGACTTTGGATTATCTTACAGAAATCAACCCTTATTATCTTGCATTAGCAATTGGTATGCATGCCGTGTCCTGGATACTA
This sequence comes from Candidatus Methanophagales archaeon, assembly GCA_013139985.1. GTDB lineage: Archaea > Halobacteriota > Syntropharchaeia > Alkanophagales > Methanospirareceae > Methanophaga. Next base: position 17,610 of record WSZT01000048.1, read on the forward strand.
TGGGGCTGCCGGCTAAAGATAATGGGTGACTTTATCGGAACTCATGATGGTAGTGGAGAAGTAAAAAGGTTGAGCCTGCCGAAATCGCTAAAGATAATTTTTTCCAGCCTCTTTGCAGCTTGCATAACACCGTCGCAGTTCGGCGGCGAACCTGTGCGAATATACCTGCTGAAAAAACACGGATTTAGCGTTGGTGATGGAACTGCGGTCGTTTTGGGTGAGCGAGTGCTGGACTTTGTCGTCATAGCGATTGGTACGGCACTGAGTTTTCTGCTATTTAGGGCAGTATTAGCCGACAATGCAGCCCTATACGTTATTTTCACGGTCATCGGAGTTTTAATCACTGCATGCATTGTGTTCATGGCTTATGCAGTAGCGAAGCCAGAAAAGGCGATGAAACTCATTAAAGCCTTGCTCGCGAAGATAAAGAGTAGAAGAGTGGAAAAGATAAAGGATAAGATACTTATAGAGATAGATAATTTTTTTAGTGCTATAAATAGATTTCGATCAGACGGAAAAAGCACTCTTGGGCTCGCTTTGTTCCTTACCGCTGCATTTTGGCTGGTTGCATTTTTGATACCTTCGTTCTTACTGCTTGGCCTCGGTGCAGATCCAGTCTGGCTATATTCAATTGCCGCACAATTTATCCTCACTATAATCGTGGCGGTACCTATAACACCCGGTGGCAGCGGCATAGCTGAACTCGGTGTCACTGCTCTATATCATAGCCTGGTAGGAACACCCATATTAGGTGTTTTCATGTTCCTATGGCGATTGTGCACGTATTATCTGAACCTGATTGCGGGCGGCATAACGAGCGTAAAAATGATCAGCGAGATGCGTTAAAGACCTCCATACAACTTAGATACTTGCTCTGCTATCACATTCCAGTCATATTTCTCTTCTACAAGCTTCCTTCCTGCTTCCCCCATACGCTTTATCTTTTCATCATCGGAAATTATCGTTATAATGGAATCCGCCAAGCGATCAACATCTCTTGGTGGGAATAATAGCCCATTATCCTTTGTTATGTTCTCCCTTACGCCGGGGATGTCAGAAGCTATTACGGGTGTCCTGCATGCCATTGCTTCTAACAGCACAATACCGAAATTCTCAAGCCTTGTAAATGAAGGTAAAACGAAAACCGAAGCCTCTAAATAACTTTTTGCCAGCTCTTCAAATTTGACGTAGCCTCGGAACTCAACTTTGTTTTCTAAAGCCAGATTTTTTACAAGATTAGCCAATTTTTTTTGCTCTTCGCCTTCTCCCACGATTACCAGTTTCGCTTCCGGGACCTCTTTCAAAACCGCTGGCATTGCTCTTATTAAATAGTCTATACCCTTTGGCAGAACGAGCCGACCGACGAAAAGCACAATTTTCGCTCTTCGCACATTTAATGTCCTTATCGTAGCATCAAATTTACTTATATCTATCCCATTCGGGATGACATGGCATTTAGAAAGGAATTTGTAAAGAATCGGCGATGTCTCGGCATAGCTCTTACCGGTTACAATGATAGCGTCACAACATTCTAGCACTTTCAATGCGTAATGCTGTGCATAATACTTTTCTACATATTCGCCCAGCAACGTAGGAATTCTAATATTCCCGGCCCTTTTCGGGATTTTGACATCGAAATGATACGTAATGACATGTGGTTTTTTGTTCGCTTTACAGATAGCTTTAGAAAAAAATGGCGGTGGACAGTGGGAGTGGAATATATCTGCATCCATGAACTTTATTTTAGATAATCCGAAGATGAACGGCACATAATGAGGGAAAATCTCCTTTGCCTTGAACTTAATACAGTCGTTATACTCATTCTTCGGAATGTCGGAAGTTAGAACCTGCAAGTCATTATCTTTCCTCAATAATGCCTTTGTCAGCTCCATAACGTGATTTTCCACACCGCCAATATGCGGCGGGTAGTAACAAGAAGCCTGAATTATCTTCATGGTAACTTATTTGATTATTTATATGTTTGTTGCATGTAATTTACCTTTGGACGCTTGCCCCTTTTTGCTGATACTACATTTAGTATCCAGACATATAAAGCTCGCAGGATGCCGAACTTCTCCATGCGCCGCATAGAGAACAATACGTGAAGATATGGGACATAGATTATCCTGCCCTTGCGTTTTAGCTTCAGTGCGATCCCATAATCATCTCCTGCAGGCATATCAGAATAGCCACCCACCTGCAAGAATGCGCGTCTTCGGAATGCCGTATTTGACCCGATCGTGAAGTAAAAGATCTTTAAGATCGCGAATACATGCATAACCTTATTAAACAGTCCGATTGAGAACAGGTATTTAAAATTGTCTTCAATAGGTTTTATCGGTCCGTAAGCCACGACAACACCTTCACGTGCGAGATTTGCACATATACGTGCAAGCCAATCTCCCGGCAGGATTATATCGGCATCGGTCGTCGCGATAAGTTCCGCACTCGCCGCATCCACACCATCGTTTCTCGCACCGCCGACACCTTTGCTCTTCTGTTGCATGATTATATCAGCATATTCATGTGCTATTTCTACTGTTCTGTCTGTGCTCCCGCCGTCTACAACTATGAGCTCAAAGTCAGCGCGAGGCAAGGTTTGATTTACAAGGCTCTTCAAGCATCGTTCTACATATCGCTCTTCATTATACGTTGGGATGACGACCGAGATTTTCTTATTCATTATTTATTCAGTTCCTTTGTAAAATCCAGTGCATTTCTTATACATGCATCCATATTAAGATATTTGAATTCCGCAAACCGCCCTACCGGGTAAATCCCAATGTGGTTTAAAAAGCTCATTATCACACCTATATTCTTCTTATAACTCAAATCATATATGACATATGCAAACTTCGTCCTCACCGCTTTGCTGTAGCATACAGTAGCCTTATCGATAATCCCTTTTTTGTCCAGTTCTTCTATTGTACGTGTTATTATCTCTTCGTCCGACAATTTAGCTATTGAATCATCGTTATTATAAGTTATCTCAGCGAGAACAGCGCTCTTTCCGTCTGGTGCAACGTCTTCACTGTAATTCGATGGGAAAGCGACTCTATGGGCGAGACAATCACCATCGGGTATATACAACCATGAGAAATCGTTTAGATTCTCCACGTTGAGCCCGAGCATTACAGTGAGGAGGGAATTGTATTTCAATTCGTGCAGGGCATTGTAAATCGCAGGTGGAACATCTGCAATTGCGTACATAAGATCAAAAATCGGTTGCGTTGCTATAATCTGTTCATATCGCCTTTGTTCTATACCATTTGATATGACCCAGTTGTGATTCTCACGAATGATCGATTTTACATCAAAATTTTTCACTATTTTAGCCCGGGATTCCCGCTCTAAACTGGTGATTAGAGCGTTTATACCACCTTCTTTTGGATAATAGAATTCCAATTGGTGTTTGTAGCCCTCTGTCGCGATTCCAAGAGATGACTTAATTATATCCTCTACGGGCGGTCTTGGCACCCTGCCATCAACCCAAAAAGAGCCCATCTTGGATGTCTCATAATTCCAAATCTTCTCATTGTATGGCACCAAATATTTCTCGGCCATACCTTTTCCAAAAGTGTAGTAGAGCCACTCGTTAAAATTCCCGGGTTTATCATTAACGTTGGTTAAAGTTTCGATGAAGCCCATGAGACACTCGAAATTATCCGTTAAGGGTAAGTCGGATAGTCCATTTTCAAATGGATACTTCACATAAATGCCGTTATACATTATTTTCGTGTTCCGCCGCCGTTTCACGATGTTAGCACCTAGCTTTTCGAGCATGAAGTCCAATACCTCTTTGTCTTTCGAGAATATAATATGCGAGCCACAGCAGTCGAATGTGAAGCCGTCTTCTGCTATTGACCGACATAACCCGCCACACTCGCTATCCTTTTCTAATATTTCGCAATCGGTTATTAGACTTCCAAGTGTTAATCCTGTTAGTCCAGCACCTATGATCCCTATGGTCATCTAGTAAACAATAAATAGCCTGTTGTTTTTATAATGTTTCAAATTTTTATGTGCGCTCATACGCATTTTTGCACAGATATCAGAACATACCTTAAAATAGATTTAAAAGAATGACAATGACAGCACCGATAATGCCCCCGATAGCACATATCAAGATGTTAATCCATGAGTATGCAATTTTCAATCCAAAGAGGGTATTTGCAGCAAAAAGAATGATCAAGCCAAGGATCGAGTTAACTATGAGATATTTAGCCGCCTTGAACAGGCAGTACAACACGATTACCATTACAATTACCGCAAAAAGTATGACCAGTTCTGCTAACATCAAATCTCACCGCCACCAAACCTTTTTGCAGTTTTCATATTCATATTCATATTCACATTCATACGCCCATCAGGAATTGTTACAATTCACTATCTGAGTTTCCGAGTATAAAAAGATTTCCGATTTGTTCTATTTACCCGTTATTTATATACAGTAATAATAGTAGGTAGTAACATGTTAGAACTAAAGGAGAAGCGCAAAGGTGTAAAAGGATTATCGCGCCCATTCAAAGAAATGCTCATGGAAGACGAGCTGAAAGAGGGAGCTCAGATTGTCTATTATGGGCGTCCCGCACTATGTGTCCCATATATTATGGTGAAGAGTTATGAGATACGGAATTTACCGGTACAGCAGGTTTTCGTACCGTTACTCGATGAATCAAAGGCAAAAGTGATCAAGTTTGTTCCTGATGTAGGAATGCAGGTATCGGAAGAGACAACGGAGGTTCATCCACAGGTAGTCGTACTCATGGGCGGTCTCACCATGCCGGATGTTCATATATCTGCGGAGATGGCGTTGAATCATGTTTCCAAGTACAAACCAAAGATAGTCGGGGCATGCTATATGAGCGAACTTTTCGATGCGAAATGGCCGGACGTTATCCCTTTTGACCTTTTGGTTGATGGTATCATTGACCCAGTGTATGTCTGGAGAAAAGCCGACTGACATGAATTCTTAGAGGTGCTTGGAACGAGAAGAATTAGAAATCAGCATTAAGTCCACCAGCACCAGAGCAACCATCGCTTCTGCCACGGGCACTATCCGCGGGCATATACATGTGTCATGTCTGCCCGAAATAGATATTTCCAGCTCCTGCAGCTCCGCCATATTGACACTTCTTTGCGATTTTGAGATAGAAGGCGTAGGTTTCACCGCCATTTTACATATTACCGGCTCGCCAGTAGAGATGCCGCCTAAAATACCGCCTGCGTGGTTTGTTCTTGTTCTTACATGTCCTTCATTCATATAATATTCATCGTTCATCTTGCTCCCCATCATCCTTGCCGCATCGAATCCTGCGCCTATCTCCACGCCTTTCACCGCGCCGATAGACATCAACGCCTTCGCAAGCGCAGCATCCAGTTTATCGAAGACCGGCTCGCCCAAACCCGCTGGAACTCCGAGTGCAATTACTTCTACAATGCCACCTACACTATCGCCTTCTGCTTTCACTTCCTTTATTCGCGCTTCCATTCTGCTCGCGGCTTCTAAATCTGCACACCTAACTGCATTTTGCTCTGCATTCTTCTTTATTTCCTCAACTCGCATTTCCCTTGCCCTTATACCGCCCACTTCCAGCACATGACCGATAATTTGCATCTTCTGCAAAGCCAGGATTTTCTTTGCTATTGCGCCTGCTGCGACTCTCGCTGCCGTCTCGCGTCCGGAAGCTCTTCCACCACCCCGATAGTCTCTTATCCCATACTTCATCTGATATGATAAATCCGCTTGGCCAGGTCTTGCAATATCTTTTAGTGGTTCATAAGGACTCGAATCGGCATCCTTATTCTGGATGAGCATAGAGATAGGAGTGCCCAGTGTTTTCCCTTCGAACACGCCCGACAATACTTTCACTGCATCCGCTTCCTTTCTCCCTGTGGTTATCGTACTAACGCCCGGTTTTCGCCTGTCCAGTTCGTATTGTATGTCTGTTTCTGACAGCTCAAGCTCTGACGGGCAGCCATCCACAACCACGCCTATCGCTTCTCCGTGTGACTCGCCCCAGGTAGTCACCTTAAATATTTTTCCAAAAGAATTTCCAGACATGACAAACAAAGAGTTATAGGTTCTGTAAGCATATAATTTAGATTTATTGTGGTATATAAGGTATGACTTCTACCTATAAATTTAATTTAGGACGCAGATTTACACAAACCTTTCTTTAAAAAAGAAAGCTTTACCAAAGAAATTGGCTTTTGATAAAACTTTTTTCTAAAAAGTTTTAGTGTTAATCTGTGTCAATAATTTATTTTATTTATAGAATTGACCGTTTTGTCCACATAATTTCGCAGGTTTTATTATGACTTTCTTATCGGGGTCTTTAACAACATAGCCGAGTCTAAAAGCATCCACTTTATGCCTGCCCGCGATTTCAATAGCTGCTTCTGCTTCTTGCTCCGGTAAGATTACGCAAAATCCTATCCCCATGTTATATACTCTAAACATCTCTTCATCTGTGACATTGCCACGTTTTTGTAATAGTGTAAAAATTGGCGGTGCTTCCGGCAGATATTCTATTACAAAACCCACATCTGATTTGACCCTAGTTAGATTTAAGAACCCGTCACCAGTGATATGCATTAATGCCTTTATATTCAAATTAGAATTTATCATTTCCATAATCTCCGGGACATAGATATGCGTTGGCTCCAACAGTTCCGCTCCGATTGTTTTTTCTAACACATCAAAATACTCATCAATAGCACCGGTTTTCAAAAAGATATGACGGGCTAAGCTCAAGCCATTACTATGGATACCACTACTGCTTAGACCTATGATCACATCTTTCTCCTGGGTATTCGCCCCTACGATTACTTTATCAAGAGAAACCGTGCCAATCGCTGTGCCTACCAGATCAAACTCGCGATTTTCTCGCACTCCCTTCACCATATCCTTTACAATCGCTATTTCACCACCCGAAATAGTTATATTGGCTATTTCCGCACCC
>WSZT01000218.1 GCA_013139985.1 Candidatus Methanophagales archaeon
TATGTTGCACCGGTCATATAGCGTGCTGAAGTTCCAACAACACCCGGCAGACTGTTTATCTTCTTTTGAATACTGTCCACGTTATTTATGTAACGGTTATCTTCTTTTGGTTCAATAACAATATTAGAGTACGTGTAATCGATTATCATCACATTCATACTTTCCCCAATACCCGAAACGATTGAAGGTAGAAATATTAGATTCACAAATATCAGGGACATAATCGTAACTGTCAGAATGACCGTACCTATGTTCCCTCGCCGTATAGATTTATGTGCTAAGAAAAAAGAAACTTTAAAGTTCTTGAACATCCTCATCCCTTCTTCTTCTTTTTGGAATAAAAATAAAAGCAGGTGCCTGCTAAAGCAATCAGAATGGCAATAATAATTACGTTCAATATACCATTGTTTTCATTTCCCTCAACAACCAAACTCAGCTTTTCTGTAATTGTATGGTCTCCAGAATCATCTTTATAGCTAATTTGAAGATGGTAATTAAAGTTTCCACTCTCGTTAGGTATCAATGTGAATACTGCCGGGCTATCGTCATCCGGCTCTATTTTACCTAAAAACGCTTCTTTTACGCCTGAAAAGGGTAGATCTGTTATGGTTGCCTTGACGGATTTTGCATCACCATCTCCTGCATTTTCTATGCGAACGAGAAGTGTAAAATCTTTTCCCTGTTTTATGTTCAATGGGTCGGTCTTTATATTTGATATACTCAGCTCCGCTATTCCTATAACTTCAATACCGGCAGTTTCGCTCTGTTTCTTCACCTCGCTGACCAGTCCCTCATATGTTATATCAATCGGAATAACAGTGGTGCCTGTCGGCGTATCTTTGCTCGATCTGAAGCGCAATTGGATTTCACGACCCTTTCCCGGCTCAAGATGCTCAATATAGTAGTTACTGGGATCGTTGGAATAGATTGCTTGAACTTCGCCGATTTCAACAAATATGTCGTGTGCTGCTGTCTCTCCTCTGTTCGTAAGCTTTAAAGAGAGCGTAAAATCGTCTCCCGGGCGTATCTCTTTGGGAATATCCTTTCCAACCTCAAGAGATGCCTCTTTTAGAGCTGTTCGTTCGTTGACTCTTACGGGGAATGGATAGCGAAGAGTATCCTGTACAAGACTTCCTACCGGGCGGTAAACGATGTGAATTTCTGGGAAGTATATCCCTTCCACTTTAGGAGCTTTAAAGGCGAATGTGATCGAGGTGCTGCTGCCTCCGCCGAGCATGCCCACGTGCTCAAAGCTTTTATGGTCGTGCTCGAAACGTGGGGCAAAGAGGTAGATGTCTGTTATGTCTGCACTTGTGTTTACTGCTGTGTTTTTGATTGTGACGGTTACTGTACCGAGCTCTCCTGGAGTTAGAATCTCTGGCTGGATGGTGTAGTCGGTGATAGTGAGTGCGGGGGATTGAGCGTAGGTAGCAGATGTAAAGAGCGAAAGTAGAAGTATCGCTATCAGAATCCATTTGAAAGGTTCTTTTATTTTCATAGGTTATACGTCTATATTACGCTATATATAAGATTTATACTCAACAATACTCAACAAACAACTGGTAAAAGTGTTGTAAATGGAAGCAAAAAGACTGCTCAAGGAACTCGGATTGAGCAATTATGAGGCTGAGGCATACCTGAAAGTAGTAGAATTGTGTGTCGCCGAAGCAGGCGAGATATGCAAGAAGACAAAAATACCTTTTGGCAGGGTCTATCAGGAATTGAATTCGCTGGCAAGTAAGGGATTGATTGAAGTTCAAAATACCAGACCAAAGAAATACCGGGCAAGAAAACCGCGATTTGCGTTTAAGACGTTGTTGCAGCAAAAAAGGGCGAATATGGAAACACAGTTGCAGAAGACGATTGAAGCGGCTTCACAGATAGAAGAAATTATTTCAAAGGAAATTCCAACTGCACCAAAAGAAAGAACCTTCTGGACAACCGCAGTCGGGATAGAAGAAGCTGTGGAAATGATAAGATCAAATTTTGAAGAGGCAGAAAAAGAGATCTGCATCATCTTACATCATACACACCCACAAGAGGAATGTGACTTTAAAGGTAGTGAAGCCACCATATTTAACGAGGCAATCAAAGCCACAGAGAGAGGAGTGAAAATAAAAGCATTGCTGACTGAAGAATTTATAATAACAGAGATGAAAATTTTGAAAGAACAAGGAATAAAAGAAAAAATAATGGATAACATTGAGATAAGAGCGATATTTGAAGAGATGTGGTCAGAGGCGAAACCGATTAAATTAGCATGATTCGGTTGCTTATAACGCCAAACTGTGTGGAAGATGACTCAAATTTTTTAATTTGATGCTTAGGATTTGGAATTTGTTAATAGTTTTTAATTTGCCTTCACAATCATCGTCAGATTCAAATCCTTATTCACTATCTTCTCATATTTCCCTTTTACATGCGGCTTTATCTTCTCCAGATCCCAGACCCCTGATATTATCTCACCAACCAACTCACCATCATCAAAAACTCTCACCACGCTGTCTCTCTCTGAGACCACTACTGCAACGGCATCTGTCTCTTTAGAGATAGATGCGGCAGCCATGTGCCTAGTGCCAAAACCCATTGGGAGGTCTATATTTCTGGATTCTATATGCCTTGCTGCGGAAAGGACATAACCATCGTTGCTGATGACAAAAGCGCCGTCCAGCTTTGCCAGTTCTTTCATTGTTCCCTGGATGTTTGCATCCCTTATGTCCTTTACCTCCTTTGGGTAATTAGCAACGGGGTCTAAGATTAGAGGCCTTGATCTCTTTAATACTTCTTCCTCATCTCCAACCACAAATAGTGCTCCCATTCTCCTCGTCTGGTCTACACTCTGTCGTACTATTCCCACTGCTATTTCTATCACCGTTTCTAACACCTCGGAGTTGCATCCCCTCTCTTTACTACAAATTCTCTCCGCCATTTTGTTCTGTTATTATTAATGTATAATGTATGTTTCTTTGGTAAAGCTTTCTTTATAAGATCGTAGAGGATATATAGAATGAAAAATCGCGGATCTTTTGATAACGCATTTAAGAAAGGATTTGTAAAGGCGTATTCTCCTTCACATATCACCGGCTTCTTTGAGATCTGTGACAATAAAAATCCATTGTATAAAGGCTCTGTTGGCTGTGGCCTTGTATTAGACTCAGGTTGCGTAACTGACGTTTCGCTCACTAACCAGATAAAGATAGAGATAAACGGTATAGAAGAAGATGCGAATACCAGCAAATATGTTCTCGATAATTTGGCGGGTGAGTCAAAGATTACAGTATCAACGGACTTTGAAGTGCCAATCGGATGTGGATTCGGCGCAAGTGGCGCCGGTGCACTCAGCACAGCCATCGCCTTAAACGAACTGTTATCGCTCAACATGACACTGAACGAAATAGTGCAAGTAGCACACCGTGCCGAAGTGGAAAACAACACGGGCTTAGGCGATGTAATTGCAGAGGCCTATGGCGGTATAGTAATAAGGAAGAAGCCCGGTCCCCCAGGGATAGGAGTGATTGATGGAATACCGCTAAGGGAAGAGAAAATAAGTTATGTTGTGCTTGGTAAAAAACTGACAAAGACGATATTAGGAGAAGGAAATGCGGAAATAAAGAGAAGAATAAACGAATATGGCCGGGAAGCGCTGAAAGAGCTGATGCGAAAGCCCACATTAGAACATTTCATGCTCGTATCAAGGAATTTCTCGCTGCAAATCGAAATAATAAGTGATAAATGTCGAGATGCGATAGAGGCTGTGGCGGCAGAGGGCAAGGTGGCCAGTGTGGCGATGTTAGGTGACACGGTATTTGTTACTGGCGATAGTGAAGCATTGAGTGCGTTTGGAGAAGTAAAAGAAAGCAAATTAGCCAATTCCGGTGCGAAAATCATTTAGTAACATGACTCCCGCCCAACTTTAAATGTGTGACCTACCATTTCAGATATATGGTACGAACAAAGCACAGATGCACGGTCTGCGGCAAACCCGCATCGTATAGATGCAAGTACTGTGGCGATACCCTCTGCAAGGATCATCTCTCTCCTGATATGCACTGGTGCGTTGGACTTGATGATTATAAAAGAGAAGAGAAGGTGGCACCAGCAATTGAAGTCGAAGCTGACCATAGAAGCGGTGGAAAAAAGGATGTTACAAATCCCCTCGGCATCTTATCCGGTAACTGTTCGTACTTACTTTTAGTTCTCATATCCGTCTCGTATGTTTTACAATTATTGATACCCGGCTATACCGAGCACTTGATGCTCGTTCCCGCTTTTTTACGTGAAAGCCCCTGGACATTGGTGACCCATATATTCCTTCACGGGAGCCTCACGCATTTCCTTCTCAACATGCTCGTATTCTTCTTCTTCGCGCCAACGTTAGAGAGGAAGATAGGGAGTGTGAAATTTCTGCTTATCTTCTTCCTTGCTGGAATTGTTGCTGGAATCGGCTGGAGTTTGACTACCACAAATCCCATGATTCCTGTAGTGGGTGCAAGTGGTGCAATATATGGAATATTAGCAACGCTTGCAGTGCTTATGCCAAAGATGAAGGTATATATCTTCCCTATCCCTATTCCGCTAGATATATGGATTGTAGTTATCCTCTTCGCCGTTTTCTTTGATGTTTTGCCAATTATGATGGGTTCGCCAGACGGGATTGCACATACGGCACATTTATCCGGGCTATTCTTCGGGTTATTTGCTGGCATGTATTTAAAAAGGTCGTGAACCACAAACATTTATATAGTCCGCTTCCCTATTTATGAGGTATATCTCAAAATTGATAGGGGCGAAAGAAAGATGAGTGGAAATACAATACTCTCGTTAAGAAAACTTGCTTTGTTAGGTGCCATAGAGCAACCTATCAAATTATCCTCAGGTAATTTTGCAGAAGCTATTAAATCAAGCTTGCAAACCGCAGCAAGGCGACTCCAAGAGCTTGAAAGAGCGGGGCTCGTGCATAGAAGAATAACCGCGGATGGCCAATGGATAATATTAACAAAAAATGGCGTAGAGCGATTAAAGAGTGAATGTTATGAATACCAGGAGCTATTTTTTTCCACGCCGCAAATCGAGGTGGAGATCGGTGGACGGTTGATCTCAGGACTTGGAGAAGGGCGATATTATACGACACTTAATGGCTACAAAAAGCAATTTGAATCTAAATTGGGTTTTGCACCCTTCCCAGGCACCTTGAATCTCAGCCTGGACTTACTCTGTATCGTGGCAAGGAAGAAGCTGGAAGGGCGGATAGGCATAGAGATGGCCTGTTTTGAATCAGAAAATAGGACCTTCGGCGGTGCCAAATGTTTCCCGTGTAAGATCTTAGATGACCGAGCAGAAGGGGTTAAAAGTGCTGTTATTATTCCGGACCGCACACATTATCCTGAGGATATTCTGGAGATAATTTCGCCGGTTTATCTGCGTGGCGAACTTAATCTGAAGGATGGAGATGAGCTAAGAACAAGGGTGGTGGTCTGAATATGGGTGGCATAAACATCCCGGAGTCGGTAAAACGTGGAATAGAGCAAGTGAAACAGGGTAAACTTGTATTGATATACGATGCAGAAGATAGAGAGGGCGAGACGGACTTTGTAATACCTGCCTCTTCTGTGACTCCAAACGAAGTCGCGTATTTTAGAAATACCGCCGGTGGTCTTATTTGCATTGCTATTCATCCTATTGCAGCAGAGAAGTTGGGTCTTCCACTCGTGAGCGATATTTTGATAAACGTGAATGATAACTTCGCTTTTCTAAGAAGATTAGTGGAAGGAGAGGGTGACCTTTCTTATGATAAACGGTCTTCTTTCTCGCTATGGGTAAATCATCGTGATACATTTACTGGTATAACTGATATAGACCGGGCATTGACGCTAAGGAAGATAGGCGAAGCGGTGGATAAAGTATTAAATGGGGATGACACTACATACAATTTTCACACGGAATTCCGGACTCCAGGACATGTTTCTATATTACGGGCTGCTGATAGATTGCTAGACGAAAGAAGGGGCCAGACGGAACTTTCCGTGGCATTAGCGTTGCTTGCAGGTATATCTCCGGCAATGGTAATATGCGAGATGCTAGACGACGAAACAGGCGGTGCACTTCATAAAACGAATGCGAAAGCTTTCGCATCAGAACGGGACATCATTTTCATCGAAGGGGAGGAGATAATAGCGGCTTTTCAAGCTGTTTTTTAGGTAACATCCGTTTCTCCGATTTTAATACAAGGTATATCGCCAATGTAGCTTTTTGCTATTAAATCGGTGCAAAATTAACTACATCTCGCCAAAAAAGAAAGGCCGCGTTTTCGTGGCATCTTCTACCATGTCGAATTTGCCTATCTATCCACCGAAAAATGGTTCTTCGCGGTCATCGAGGCAAGCTCAGTCCCGAGAACAAAAATGGCCTGCTTGTGCTCTTCTTTGCTCCGGTGCACCTGGAACGGAGTAATACCTAGCCCATTGTACTTCTCAAAATCCCAGCCTAACTCGCCATCCTCACAATATTTCTTCAATTGAGCCAACAACATGTGCAGATGCACTAGCTCCTCTTTTTTCATATTGATCACGTGATATATATAATATCTTTAAACCTATTTAAAGGTAGTTGTGCCATTCCTATGTGCTTACGTCACTTACCCGCCGCCTATAGCTCTTACTTCCCCTGCCAATTTTTATAAAAACTTTAATAATCTTATAGGGTTATTTCTAAATGCCGCTGTGGCTTAGGGGTAGAGCGGCTGATTCGTAATCAGCAGGTCGTGGGTTCAAATCCCACCAGCGGCTTTCTAAACGATGCAATCCAAAACAGAGAATAAGACCTTATTACAAAAGG
>WSZT01000244.1 GCA_013139985.1 Candidatus Methanophagales archaeon
CCTAAAACAAAGCCATTTACATGGATTGTGGGAATTGAAAACGGAATACTGATTATCACAGAAAATGACGATAAGGTGAAGATTATTCATCCCTTACTTACTAAAGTGCTTCAAAGAGGCGAAAAGACGAGGACTTTAGTCGGAGGCAAGTTCGGCGGTATTTTTATAGGTTTCAGGAAAGGAGAAATAAGCAAACTGGAAGAAACCGCAGACCATATGAGAAACTCTTCTTTCAAAAACTTTTAAATCAAAAAAGTATACATTTTTATGCGTTTCAGGGGGCACTACTGTTACCTGCGATGTCCGAATACTAGTTGCAGGTGGCTTATTCGCCTACGCCGAACCATTTGGTGTGTAGTTGTTTGTGATACTCATCCTCGTATATCGTCTTAATGAGTATAGGCTCGAGTGTGTCACACCAGGGGCTGTCCTTTGGATAGGTGATACCATAGAGGAACCGATCAAAGGTCTGAGGTGCTAGTGCCAGCTTGGGATCGGGGTTATTTTTGAGGTAGTATTTGAGAAGCGGCGTGTCGTGGACGACAGCGTCTACCTTTCCCTCCTTGAAGAGTGTGATCCCCTCATCGAGGGTTTCGACGGGTACGGGATACATACCACGTTCTTCGGCCAGGGTGACAGACTCGGTTCCAGCGATGACTGCTACGGGCCTACCGTATAAGTCGTCGGGACCCTGGATAGTTGAAGTAGGCAATTGGGAGACCACCATCGCGCTACTGAGCGTTGCAATCGCAAAACCAAATATGGCAACGCCACTGATGATGACTAAAGCTGCGAATGCCTTGCCCCAATGCTTTTTGGGATATACGTCTCCATACCCCACAGTTGACATAGTGACAATTGCCCACCAAATCCCCGTGGCAACACCTTTAATGTAGCTTGTGTGGAAGTGCCCTTCTTCCTCACGCTCGATGAACCAAACGATATGGCCTACGATGACAATGTATATGAGGACTATAATGAGGAGCCCCATGATTTCTTTTGTGAAGATTTGAGATAGTAGGCTTGGTCTACGCCCTTTTTCGGCGATGATACCCATGTCAGAAATATAGAATGGTTCGCTGAAGTCGAAAGAGTATAACCTCTCTGAGGTGATAGTTGTCGCCGCGATACCGAAATCAACTTTCCCATCTCGTATCGAGGCCATGTGCGTTGGAATGTCCGGGTCAACGAGGTATGAGACAGAAACAGGCTCTTCCAATTGTGCCATCATATGTTCTAGTAGGTCAATGCTGAACCCGCTCACTGAACCATCATCGGCGACGATGACGAAAGGTTCCGCAGGTTTTACGCCTACTACTAGCTCGGACTCGCCATTCACACAGGCAACACATAAGACAAGCATGAAACATGCCATTAATATCCATTTCATCGTGTAGTATCTTGATTTCCTACCGTTTGAAAATCCCCAAACGGGTAAGGGGTATATCCCCCTAATTTTATATTACTTTTGTGATAATATAATTCTCGATTCTCAGCGTCAGCGGGTAGAAGTCTTTATCCCTTTTCCGGATGTACGGCATATTCCAAATCCCTGCTGAGCCTTTAAAATCTCTTCAGATTTGTATATGCCGCTGCCATGCTCGGTAATCTCTAAGCTCGTTCCTGGGCACGCCACTTACTGTCGTAAAGGCAGAGGCGGTTACAGGGTCTGTCTCGGCACATGAGATTGTAAATACATTCTTGAGCCTATATGGCTTTTGCTCTGTGGATAGGTCTTTGAAAAGAAACCTTTACCAAACTCAAAATAATATCAGTGCCGCGATGGAAGTTCATTGCGAGTTGGGTGCTGGTTCCCTTGAATATCTTTTTGAATACTCAAATTTTAAAAAGAAGTGTTGCAGTAAAAAGAAAAATCTTGTGGTTAAAGAATAGAAAATGAACATAGCACTGAAACCTCTGTTAGACGAGCCCGCGATGGTCGTTGAGAGCGAATATAAACTCTTAGTCCTTGCCGACCTACATCTGGGCATAGAAGTGGAACTAAGACAAAAAGGGATACATATCGGTAGTCAAACGGATAAATTGTTAGAGCGCGCGATAAAATGTGTTAAAGCGGTTGAGCCTGATGCGATACTCTTGCTGGGCGATATAAAGCATGTCGTGCCACAGATGTCGTTTGCAGATAGAAAGGAAGTACCATTTTTCTTCGCTCAGCTCGCTAGCTATGCGCCGATATACGTAGTTAAAGGTAACCATGATGGACAGATAGAGAAACTGCTGCCTGCGGTGGAGCCAAAGCATGAGATATATATAGAAGGAGCACAAGGATTTCTGCTTGATCACGTTGGATATGCGCATGGGCATTCATGGCCTCTACAGGATTTGTTCTCTGCACCATATATCCTGATCGGACACAATCACCCGATGATACGACTGGTGAGCACGTATTATACAAGCATGAAACCGGTATGGATCCGTGCGCAGTGCGATTATGACGCGGTAAAGAAACGATTCCCTGGGTTGAGCAACTGGAATAACCCCCGAGTAATAATCATGCCTGCATTTAACGAGCTATGTGGTGGTCTCGCATTTAATAGCACGAAAATGAAGTTCTTAGGGCCTATAGCCTCGAAACTACTTCTATTTGATACTATGGAAGCGTATTTGCTGGATGGCACTTATATAGGAAAGGTATGTGATTTGGAGGGGTAGAATATTTGAACCACAAGATTACACAACACTTTTTCTTTTTTACAAAAAGAAAACCTGTGCTAAAAGAAAAACAAAAAGGTTTTTTGGTAAAGCTTTTTGCTTGCAAAAAGGTTTGTGTAAATCTTGTGAAATCTCGTGGTTTTTTACTGTTAGTTCCCGATATTCGCTGCACGCTTCTTCTTATGTCCAACAAGGAAGCCCAATTGCTCGGGGTCCGCCTCACCGAAATCGGCATAGCCCTTCTCCTTGATGAACTCTATAACCTTCCCCGCATTTGCATTACGAACAGCAACAGTAGAGAATCCCGCTGCGCTGCCTACACTTCCCACACTCACATCGGCTTCCACCGCGGTAAAGTCGGTACAGACATTGCAGCCACTGGGAAGTATCTCCTCAAGTGCTTTCACCTTGAATTTGACTTCGTCATCAGTCATAGTAGCAATGAACTTACCCATGGTTATGTCAGTTTTAACGAGCTTCGAGAAATCCACACCCTTCCCCTCAAGGTATTGCGATATTTCATTGTAATGGAAATTCTCAGTGCAGAACAG